>JAQUOA010000132.1 GCA_028749215.1 Bacteroidota bacterium | reverse complement strand
CGTGGGCATTCAGCGTATCAATCGTCATCTGGTACTGTTCGGCATCTTCTTCATCGGGGAGCGGCTGAACAAGTTTATCTTTCACCATTGCTGCCAGCGGAGTCTGGTCTTCCACAATCAGCGCGTACGCCGAAATATGTTTAGGATCCAAGGCGATGGCCTTCTGTAAATTTTCATTCCATCGCGCAGGAGTTTGTTTGGGAAGCGCAAAAATTAAATCGCAGTTGACGTTATCGAACCCGGCGCGATAAGCGCTGAGAACAGCCTGCTCTGCTTCGTGCGATGAGTGAATACGGCTTAAGAAATGGAGATCATCTTCATGAAACGATTGAATGCCGATACTGACGCGATTGATGCCGGCGGAATGAAAATCTTTTAGCTTCTGCTGCTCAACGCTGCCGGGGTTTGTCTCGCACGTAATTTCAGCTGTCGGTTGAATGCGGTAATGTTTATGGAGCAGTGTAAGGATGTGTTCAAATTCCTGCGGGGTGAGCAGCGACGGCGTTCCTCCTCCGAAAAAAATTGTTTCAATCTCTTCTTGGCGGGAAAATTCTTCGGAACGTATCACAATTTCTTTTTTCAACGAAGAAAGAAACTGCTCCATCGAACTCATATTCTCAATGGAATAAAAATCACAGTAGATGCATTTTCGCTCACAAAATGGAATATGGAGATAGAGGGATGCCATAAAATTGATTATCGAATCAACTGCCCAATTCTATTCCACCGAATTCCATTGTCGTCTCTGGACCAATAGATCAGCATTGGTTTTCCGATAATATTCTCTTCCGGTACACAGCCCCAGAACCTGCTGTCGTAGCTGTTGTTCACATTGTCGCCGAGAGCAAAGTAATAATTTTTTTCCACGCGGTAGGCGTGTGCTTCTTTATTATCTACATAAATTTTTTCGCCGCGTTGTTCAACCGCATGCCCTTCACGATGAATGAACACTCTCCATTGTTTGAACGATGCTGTGTCCAACAAAATTTCCATCCCAACAAATGGAACTATCGTCGTGAAAAAATTTTTCATATCAGGCTTCTTCTTAAGAATAAAACCGCGCCCGTTTATTTCCAAAGCACCGTTGGATATCGTCACTGTATCGTGCGGCAGTCCGACACAACGCTTCACTAAAAACTGATGACGCACTGGATACAATTCATTTGATTCTCCGGGGAACTCAAACACAATCACATCGCCGTGGTGAATTTTTGAAAGTTTAGGAAATTGAAATGACGGCAAAGGAATATAAAGAATTGATGACGGTGTTCGCGCACCGTAAATAAATTTGTTGACGAGGAGAAAATCTCCCGGGAGAAGCGTTTCTCTCATGGACTCGGTGGGAATTCTGAACGCATCAACGATGCACGATTTTAATCCTGCCGCAAAGAGAACAGTGAAGAATACGATGGTAACAACATCACGGCTTTTACGCCACATGGAAATCTCTTCGTTTACCCAATGACGGTTCCAATGCGATTGAATCGAATCATTTCGGGATTGAAGATGACGAGCAAAATTTTCGACACAAGATCGAGCGGCAGATTGTGCCCGGAGAGCGTCGTGTAAATCCAGCTCATGCGCATCTCATCACCCTTCATGGCAAGTTCGGCGGCATACTCTTCCGTGCCGGTGACGGAAAAATAAACAAACATCGGCGTGCCGACGACATTTTCTTTCGGAACAAATCCCCAGTAGCGGCTGTCGAGCGAATTGTCGCGATTGTCTCCCATGCCGAAGAGATAATCTTTTTCAACGATGTACGTAGAGTTCGGTTTGCCGTCAATCAAAATTGTGCCGTCGGATGTCATCACAGGCGAATGGCCGTCGCGTTTGATAAATGTTTCCCACATCCTGAAATTTTCTGGCGTCAGATTCATCTTCATCCCTTTTTTCGGAATCACGATCGGGCCGTAGTTGTCTTCGTTGAAGATTGCACCGGGAGGAAAAATTCGTTCATCGGAATATCCGGGAGGTTGAACGCGCATTTCGTTGAACTTCATATTTTTCGGAATCGGCGACGGCTGTCCGTTCACGTGCAGCACGCGATTGATCACTTGCAACGTATCACCAGACAATGCAACACAGCGTTTAAGGTAGAATGTAAAAGCCTCCGGCTTCACTTCATCGCGCATGCCGGGAAATTCGAACACGATAACATCGCCGCGTTTGATTTCCTTGAATGCGGGAAGCTTAAACCACGGCAGACGCACATCGGTAAACATGATGTTGCGCGGTGACGATGCGCCGTAGACAAATTTGTTCACCATTAAAAAATCACCGGTCATCACTTCGTTTTCCATTGATCCTGTGGGGACCAAAAACGAAGCGATGACGAAATTGTTGAGCAGAATAAATCCGCCGAAGACAATGACGAATTCTTTCACCTGAGCGATGATTTTTTCTTTTGTCGTGAGAACTTTTTCCGGTGTTTTTTCTTCTTTCTTTGCCATACGTACTCTTCTTTCAAAATCCGATCGGATGTTTTGGTTTACGTTCTTCCTTCATCAATAATTTTATTGCTTCAAAAATTATTCTGAAATTATCATCATACTTCTTTTCGAGTGTATTTAATTTTCTCTCCAATTCTTTATGAGCAGAAAGCCATTGCCGTAACTTCACAAATGCACGCATGATCTCAATATTTACTTCGATAGCGCGCGTACTGTTCAAAATTCCTGAAAGCATCGCAACACCTTGTTCGGTAAAAGCAAAAGGTTTGTAGCGTATGCCGCCCCAACTTGAGGTCACAAATTGTGACCTCAAGTGTTGAAATTCTTTATCGGATAATTCAAACATAAAATCCGCAGGGAATCTTTTGATATTTCTCTTCACAGCTTGTTTTAAAACTTTTGTAGAGACACCATACAATAGTGCCAAATCTACATCGAGAATGACTTTTTCGCCACGAATAAAGTGGATTTGCGAAACAATACTTTCTTGTTTTACAATCGAATTACTCATCACACTTTGTTAAGGTGCCGAATTGGCTCCTCAAGTTTTTCATTTTTTACTTTTTACTTGGATTTACTCGTCCCCCATTTTCAACACGGCAAGGAACGCTTCCTGCGGCAGCTCCACGCGACCAACCTGCTTCATCCGCTTCTTTCCTTCTTTTTGTTTTTCAAGAAGTTTGCGTTTGCGGGAAATATCGCCGCCGTAACATTTTGCAAGAACATTCTTCCTCATTGCGGAGATCGATGTTCGTGCGATAATCTTGCTTCCGATTGCCGCCTGGATTGCCACCTCAAACATTTGACGCGGGATAAGCTCTTTTAGTTTCACGCATAATTTCTTTCCCATTTCAAACGCTTTATCGTGATGGACAATGGTTGAAAGCGCGTCAACTTGTTCGGTATTCAGCAGAATATCTAATTTCACAAGATTTGATTCACGGTAATCAAGATATTCGTAATCGAGCGAAGCGTACCCGCGTGTCAATGATTTTAGCTTATCGTAGAAATCAAAAATAATTTCCGATAACGGAAATTCATACGTCAGATCAGCGCGTGTCGGATCAAGATACGATGTATCTTTCCAAATTCCGCGTCGATCCGTTCCTAACTTCATGATGTTGCCGATGTATTCCGTCGGCGTTATGATCTGCGCTTTGATGTACGGTTCTTCAACTCGTTCTATTTTTGTCGGGTCAGGCATGTCCGCAGGATTATCAACCGTGATCACTTTTCCGTTGGTAAGAATAACCCTAAACTCTACGTTTGGAACGGTGGTGATGAGCGATTGATTGAACTCCCGCTCCAGCCGCTCCTGAATAATTTCCATATGCAGCAGCCCGAGGAATCCGCAGCGGAAACCAAATCCCAGTGCGCCGGACGATTCTGGAACATAGATGAGCGATGAATCATTGAGTGCAAGTTTTTCAAGCGAGTCGCGAAGCTCTGCAAACTCGTCGCTGTTCGTCGGATACAATCCGCTGAAGACCATCGGCTTCACTTCTTTGTATCCCGCAAGCGCTTCGGTTGCGCCGTGGTACTGCGTGGTGATCGTGTCGCCGACTTTAGTGTCGCGGACATTTTTCAGCCCGGCAATAACGTAGCCGACATTTCCTGCCGTCAATTCTTTTGTGCGGCTCTTATTCATATAGAGCACGCCGCATTCTTCAACTTCCGCCGTGTTGCGGTTGTTGATGAATTTGATCTTTTCTTTTTCTTTCAGCACTCCGTCAACAACGCGCACGTAGGCAACCGCGCCGCGGTATGCATCGAACTTTGAATCGAAGATCAGAGCGCGCAGTGGTTTTTCCGGATCACCTTTCGGTGCGGAAATTCTGTGCACCACCGCTTCAAGAATATCTTCGATGCCGATCCCGGTTTTCGCGCTCGCCCGGATAATTTCTTCGTCTTTGCATCCGATGAGACCGATCACTTCATCTCTTACGGTGTCCATCATTGTGGCCGCAGAAGGAAGATCGATCTTGTTCATCACGGGAATAATTTCCAAACCGGAATCAATTGCCAGATATAAATTGCTGATCGTCTGCGCTTCTACTCCTTGAGACGCATCCACAACGAGAATGGCTCCTTCGCATGCCGCTAAGGAACGGGAAACTTCATAGGTGAAATCAACATGTCCGGGTGTGTCGATAAGATTAAGCGTATACGTTTCGCCGTTCTTCGCTTTGTACTCCATCTGAATGGCGTGAAGCTTAATCGTGATACCCCTCTCCTGTTCCAGATCCATATCATCAAGGACCTGATTCGTCGTCAGGTCCCGCTTCGTGATACGGCCCGTAAATTCAAGTAAACGGTCAGCCAGCGTGGATTTACCGTGATCGATATGTGCGATAATGCAGAAATTTCTGATTTGATTCATTGTTCTTCTGGAATACGTCACCCCGAACTTGTTTCGGGGTCTATCATAGATGTTAAAAGATGCTGAAACAAGTTCAGCATGACGTTTACATTTTATAGGATTCAAAAAAAATCCCGCCGAAAAGTGCGAATGGCGGGTTTTCTCTGACGTAAAATACTAATAATAGAAAGGAACTGCAAGAAGAGTCGCTTGCCTTTTGCCAGCATTACAAGCAATCACAACCGACGACATTGAACACGAATTGTGTTTCCCAATAGAATATTTGCATCATTTCGGTTTATTTATCGTTATTGTAAAATATTTTTTCATACTTTGTTCCAATAATCTAACAGCGAAGGAATTTTCCATGCGAAAGGTTTTATCCGTTTTTGTTATTCTTTGTTCATTGGCATTCGCAAAAGATGCAACTCGCTTCAACAACGGCAAGCCCGCGCCTGCATATTGGCAGCAGCAAGTTGATTATACCGTCAATGCGGAATTGCTTCCTGATTCAAACCGGTTAATCGGAAAAGCAACAATCACGTATTACAATAATTCCCCTGATACACTTCACACAATTTTTTGGCACCTCTATCAAAATATTTTTAAAAAAGATTCTGAAGCACGAAAGACATACGGCACCACCGGACGAGTGTACGAAGCCACCAAGGGAATTGTCATCGATTCACTGACGATGAATGGAAATTTACTTCCAATGCGCGTGAACAGTACGATTATGGAGACACCGCTGGCTACACCGCTGCTTCCGAATTCAAAAACTGAAATAAGTGTGCAATGGAACTACCGGATCACGACAAATCCCGATCTCCGCACCGGAAGTAACGAATCAGAATTCGGTCTCGGCCAGTGGTATCCGCAGATTGCCGTGTATGACGATTGGCGCGGATGGGATACAACGCAATATCTCGGTCAGGCAGAATTTTACACCGAGTACGGAAACTGGGACGCACAACTTACGGTGCCGGCTAATCACATCATCGCCGCAACCGGAACGCTTCAAAATTCTAAAGAGGTGCTGACTCCCGAACAATTATTACGACTCGATGCCATTTCAAAAGATTCGACCACTGCCGTCATTCCCGCAAGTGAAACAGATTCCGCGCGGCTCCATTTGAAAGAAGAAAAACGAATGTGGCGCTTCACCGCACAGCATGTAAGAGATTTCGCATGGGCTTCATCGCCGCGGTTTGTGTGGGATGCAGCGAAAACTGAATCAGGAAAAAATATTTATGCGTTCTACCTTCCCAAAGAACGGCGTGCGGAATCTTTTCTCGTCGGGGAAACACACAATTGGGATCAAGGTGCGGCGTTTGCAAAACGAACGATCGAATTTTTTTCAAGTCATTACGGAGAGTATCCTTATCCGCAGGCGACGGTGGTTTCCGGTCCCGTGGAAGGGATGGAATATCCGATGCTTGCATTCATTGAAAGCGGAGATGCAATAACATCATTAATGTACGGCACTGTCGTCCACGAACTCGGGCATCAATGGTTCCCGATGACCGTTGGATCGCATGAATCCAATTATGCGTTCATGGACGAAGGATTCACACAATTTATTTCATCGACACTCACCGATGAAGACCGCGGTGCAAACGGCTCTGTTTCCCCTGCTCTTGCCGAAAAATTCGGAAGTATTCTCCCGAACAATAACGAACAGCAGTTCAATCTGCGCTTTTTAATGTGGGCGGAAAGACATCATCATATTCAATCCCTGTTGACTGATTCATACCTGATGCCTCGAAATGAATACGGAACAACCGTCTATTTTAAAACATCGGCGGTGATGTGCATGCTTCGCGATGTGCTTGGAAAAGAATTGTTCGAACGTGCGATGAAGGAATATTTTGAGCGATGGAAATTTAAACACCCGTTGCCGCACGATTTCTTCAACACGATTGAAGACGTTGCCGGTTACAACCTTGATTGGTTCTGGCATGAGTGGTTTGAGGAAACGTACATGCTCGATCTTGCCGTCCGCGGAGTAAAGAACGAACAAACAGATTCAGGATGGACTGCATCAATCGAACTGGAAAATCTCGGCCGTGCCATTATGCCTGCAACGGTGCGTTTATATCTTGCGGACAAAACGACAAAAGATGTCCGCGTTCCGGTAACGGCATGGATGTATCGAACAAAATATACAGATAGTGTTCGTAATCTCGCGGCAAAGGTAGACCGTGCTGAACTGGATCCCGATCTTCAGCTGCTCGATCTGAATCGAATGAACAATACATCCGGACTGCCGAAGATTGAATGCGACTATGGATTTAATATTCTCAACCAAGTGTTCTATCCTCTCGATTCCTACCGGATTAATTTCGCTCCTGCCGTCGGTTTTAATAATCGCGACGGGATTGAAATCGGTACAAGCATTACGGGAAATTATTTGCTGACCGATTACAATACGAACGTAACGGTGAAGTACGGAACACGGAGCGGCATTCCTGATTTCCTTTTTTCATATTCAACTCCCGTAAGCTTTTTTTCACCGGATCTTTCCACAGGAGTAAAAGGATTTCGTCTGGACGGAAGAACCGGTTACCAATGGACTCTTGATGCAACCTGGGAACGGTACAATTCCATTTACAGCACGCTGAAACGCACGTTCGGAATTTCTGCAGGTATCTATGGAATCGCGCTTTGCGACGCGAGTTATCTTGACAATCCGGCGGAATGGAATTCGGGCAATCTTGCGTTCGGAACAATTTCTTTCCGTTACAACAAAACATATTCGTGGGGAAAATCGTCGTTCGTTATGACGAATGAGTTCGGCACGCCGTGGTCGGCATTTACGTACGCAAAATATACCGCTGATGCACGTATTGAATCGAGACTGTTTGCAGGCATCACATCCAAACTTCGAATCTTCGCAGGGACGAGCGAAGGAAATATTCCTGCACAAACATCGCTCTCACTTTTACAGGCATCGCCCCTTGAACAGTTTGAATCATGGACTTTCCGTACGCCGTGGACGAGCAGATCACTCCGCTCTCATTTTGTTGATGCCGGCGGCGGAAACATGTTCATCACGCATGATACGA
>JAQUOA010000131.1 GCA_028749215.1 Bacteroidota bacterium | reverse complement strand
CAAGACGTTCCGCACGAATTTTAATCTGTTTCGGCGACTCTTCACCGGAAATATAGAGAACGGCTTTGTCTTTCAACTGCAAAGCAACCTGCATCATCAATGTCGATTTTCCAATTCCCGGGTCACCGCCGATGAGAATAACCGAGCCTTCAACAATTCCTCCGCCAAGCACACGATCAAATTCCGTAATGCCGGTTGAAAAACGGACATCTGTGATGCTGTCAACATCGTTGAGCGGAATCGGCTGCACTTTGGAAGCTACCCCGCCGCTCTTCCGCGCCACTCGTGCCGCTACCGGCGCTTCTTCAACGAAAGTGTTCCACTCATTGCAGTTCGCACATTTCCCCGTCCACCGCGGCGACACATATCCGCACGATTGACAAACATATTTAGTGAGAAGTTTTGACATACCAGATTAAATATAACCACAAAGAGAATGAGCCACAAAGGTTTAATTTATTACATTCGATGATAAGAGCGTGATTATATTCGGCTGGGACGCAAGCCATTAATCAGAAAAACGCACAATTACATAGGTATCTTCAACTTTAATATCTCAAACAGCTCAAGATACATTGAGAGGCGGGAATAGACTTCATCGGCAGTTGTTTCGTTGTACGTATGAACGGTAATATTTCTGTCATCAATCATTTGAAGCCATCGATCATCATCTTCAATTAATCCGAAAGCGTATGCTTCGCGCAAACATTCTTTTGGTGACCGGCAGACTATTCTCTGTTCGCGTAAGTACACTTGGATCAATTTCCACGCAAGTTCGGTCGTAAATTCAAATCGTTTAATTGCAGAGTCACGGTTCGCAACAGTCTTATCTGCTCGAAGTATTTCTTTCAACCGCTCTAATGATTTTGTATATGAAGCATAAATTTCTTTCACACACTAATTTCCTTTGCATACGAAAGAACATTCTTGCGATATGATTCATCAACGGTCATTAAATCCACCACATCTATTCCCCGCAATGTGCGAATCTCGTCTACTTCATCCCGTATTTTTGCCATTACCACTGAAGCTACTTTTTCTTTTCCAATGACAGCAACATCAATGTCGGATGTAGCGAGAGCGTTACCTTTTGCCTGTGAACCAAACAAAACAATTCTGTAATCGGAAGATAGGTGTTTGCGAATGATTGATGATGTTTGTTGTATGGTTGTCTGAAGGTTCATTGGTGATTTTCAAGAAATTTCCTAATGCAATATAAGGGATAAATTAAAGGGAGTCAAAATGATCGATATTCTGCATCCTTTACTTTTTTATTTCACCAGCCACAAACTTAATTGAGGAATATACGTGATAATGATGAGCGCAATGAAGAGGACAAGAATAAACGGTAGAGTTGCCAAAGCGACCTGTCCTATCGGCCGTTTAAACCGGAAACTTGCCATAAATAAATTCAATCCGACCGGCGGCATCAAGTATGCAATTTCTAAATTGGCAAGGAAGATGATGCCAAGGTGAATCGGATCAACACCGTATTGTTTTGCCACGGGGACAATGAGCGGCACGACGACGATGGCTGAAAATATTTCCATCATCATACCGATGATGAGGAGAAACAAATTGAGAATGATCAGGAAGACCGTTTTGCTTGTGACAACAACGCTGATGTACTCAAAAAGTTTTTGGGGTACCTGCTGATCGATTAAATAATTTGTCAGTCCCATGGCGCAGCCGAGAATCATCAGAATGGCACCGACCAGCACCATGCTTTCTTTCATGACGCGTGGAACATCGCTGAAAAATTTCAGATCCCGGTAAATAAAAACTTCCACGACAAACACATAGAATGCCGTCACCGCCGCTGCTTCGGTGGCGGTAAACCATCCGCCGTAAATTCCTCCGATGATGAAAAATGGCAATGGCAGTTCCCATGCAATATCTTTGATCGCTTTCCATGCTTTCTTTGCATCAAACGGATGGCGCGGCACACTAGCTTTGCTTCCCTGTTGAATACTGTAAATTGCAATAACCAACACTAAAATTGTTCCGGGCACAATTCCTGCACGAAACAATTGATCGATCGAAACTTCGGCAAATGTTCCGTATAAAATAATCGGGAGGCTTGGCGGAAAGAGTAATCCCAAGCTGCCCGAGGTTGTTACTAAACCGAGCGCAAATTTTTCCGAATATTTTTCAGTTAACAAAATCGGGAAGACAAGTCCGCCGAGCGCTACGATGGTTACTCCAGAACCTCCGGTAAATGCGGTAAATATTGCGCAGCTCACCAGCACCACTACCGCAAGTCCGCCCGGCATCCAACCGATGAGCGCTTGAGCCAATGCAACGATACGCTGAGGAGCTTTGCTTTCTGCAAGAAAATATCCGGCAACAGTAAAGAGCGGAATGGCAAGAAGAACAGGCTGGCTCGCAAGACGATACAATTCAACGATAACAGTCGCCGTGTCAATTCCTTCAGCTGAAAATCCGAAGAGAGAAATTCCACCGATGATCGTAAAGAGAGGCGCACCAATCACTACCAGTGCAATAAGGGCAAGCACAACAAGAATTACCGTCATAAGTGCTGCACCTCAGAGATTTCCCAATTCCCTTTCACAATTTCTTCGATCCATTGAATGGCATGAACGACGAACCGAAATGAGACGATGGCATATCCGATGGGAATGATGATGATAAAATATGTTGTGGGAAGATTAAGAATGAGCGTGCTGCCGGATTCACCTTCCAGATTGACAAAGGCGATGGCTGCCTGCATGAGCAGATAGCAGATAAATCCCGCAAAGAGATTGGTAATGACGAAAAATATCTTTCGAACTTTTGGCCGGACAAGCTTAGTAAGGAATTCTATTTTTAAATGTCTTCGTTCGCCCGTGGCAATCACCGCACCGAAAAAACCAACCCACAACACAAGGTGGCGGAGAAAAATATCGCCCCACTCAATACCGGTATGAAAAAAGTTTCGGAGAACAACCTGCCCGAATGCCATCACAATCATAACACCGAGAAAAAACACCAGCATCCAACCGGAAATTTTTTCAAGCCAGCGATCAACAAACTTCAGTACGTTCATTTGCCGCCCTTAGCTCGGAAATCAGCAAGTGCTTTTTCAACACGGGTGAGCAAATCTTGCGAGTATAATTTCCCCGCCATACTTTGCCGCGCTTTCATGCCGATTTCATCGTACGATTTTACTTCGTTAGCGTCCGGCTTAATGAACGTCATCTTATTTTTCTTCAATGTCTCAAGCGATTTGATGTTGTCTTTTCGGCTTTGTTCGGTGAGCTTACGCATGAATGTTTTGCCGTGTTTCAACAGAATTTGCTGAAGGTCTGCCGGGAGCTTATCAAATTCTTTTTTAGATATCACCACAGCACCGGATGAATTGGTCAGCGGATAATCCATTAAGTAGCTTGTTGCAGTGTTCCATTGAAGTGATACGATTGCCAGCGGCGATGCATATGCGCCTGTAATCAATCCGGTTTGCAGCGACGTCAAAACATCCGTTATCGAAAGCTGAATCGGGTTGATGCCGACAGTTTTAAATGTAGCATCAGCAACAGGGTCTCCCTCCCATTCCCACATCTTTATACTTGAAAGATCACTGATTTTTTTAACCGGCGTTTTGGAAATAATGTACACAGATCCGACTTCCGCCCAGCCAAGTAAAACAAATCCGCCATTCTCAAATTCTTTTCGAAGCTCTCCATCAAATTGATCGACGATGTAATCTACTTCTGCATGATTTTTAAAGAAGAACGGTGCATCAAGAATACGTGCCGATTTAGCAATCTCACCCACTCCATTACCGGTAATGCCGGCACTGTGAAATTGCCCGAGGCGAATTTTGCGAAGCACATCTTTTTCATCACCGGCAACACCGCCGCCATAAATAACGAATCCGAGTCTGCCGCCGCTTTCTTCACGAACCGCCTTGTCGTATTCTTTCATCACAGTAATCCACGTGCTGCCTTCAGGTGCCAGCGTGGCAAACTTAATTTTGTATTGCTGTGAAAAAGCGAGGGAAGATAAAAGCGTAATGCTAAAAAGTAAAAATAGTTTTTTCATTCTCTTCTCGGTCAATTGTTTTTCTGTGGTTAAAAAGATTTAGAAAAATAAGTCGTCAACTTTTGCCGCAAGCATTTTTGCTTTACGTTTGGCAATGGCATTCACTAAACGCTGTTCGGGAAGGATATCGATTGAAGTTTCGTCCACCGTGCGCAATGATTTCAAAAACAATTCTTTATCCTGCACCTGCACGCAATAACTCTTCGCCATATACACAAAAGGAAGAAGCATTTTGTTCTGCCCTATCGCAAGACATTTGTCAAAATGCTGTTTTGCGCTGTCAGGTTTCCCGCCAAGATTTTTGGGGATCGTCGCCAGAATTGTCCCAAAGTAAAGATGAGCACTGCCGTAATAATATCCTTCATCATGCCGCAGCACAAATTCCATCAGCGCATTCACTTTGGGAAGATCGCCGACAACTTCAGGATCGGAGATACTGACATTGATCAGATTTCCCCACGCATTGGCTGTCCAAAAAATTATCGGCACATCATCTTTATCGAACTGATTCAAACTTTTTGTGAAGGACTGGATATCCTGATCAAAAGCTTCGGCAAACACTTTGTTTTTCTTTAATACCTTTAACCCATAATCACGCGCACGTGCGTAAAGCACTTTTGCGCGTTCTGCATCAACATCTTCAACAAAACCAAGGGTATATCCTGTGTACCCTTCTGTGAGCAGCAAGGCAAGGTGGTCATCATCTCTATCTTTTGCTCGGTACAGTGCTTCGATCAATGTAAGATTTCCGGGGATGGATTTTTCTGCAAAATCAAGATCGGATTCTTCAAATATGGAACCAAACCCAAAATCTACAATGTTTGTCGTAGCATTAACAGCAACGGTGTTCACCACTCCGCACGACCAGCTTGTGGCTGCAAAGATGAAAACCAGAAGATAGTATGGGACAATTTTCATGAAGAAATATAGAAAGAAGTTGCGGATTATCCAAAATTACTCCAGGCCATGAGATTAAAAATTGTTAAGATTGATTCAATAATTTGACGATGTAATACTCTTGCTTCCTTTTTTTTATTCGACTACTTTTAACCGTAGATACGTATGAAACGAAAACAACTTGGCATCATGAAAACATTTGTTTCCTCGGCACAGATTCTGGTAGTAGAAGATGAAAAGAAAATTTCTGCACTGATTCGAAAAGGTCTGGAAGAAGAAAAATATTCTGTTGTGCAAGCATACGACGGGGAAAAGGCGGAGGTGCTGCTCCAAGAAAACCCATTCGATCTCGTCATTCTTGATATTATGCTTCCGAAAAAAGACGGGCTTGCAGTTTTGCATACACTGCGGAAAAATGCCAGTGACCTGCCGGTACTGATCTTGACGGCAAAAGGTACCATTGAGGATCGGGTTCGCGGACTTGATTCAGGCGCAGATGATTACCTAGTGAAGCCATTCGCCATCACTGAATTACTTGCACGTATTCGTTCGCTGCTGCGGAGAAAAAAAGGACTTGAAAAATCCGTCACCAGTTTAACCATCGGCGACCTTACGCTTGATCTTGTGACCCACAAAGCCGTTCGCGGCGGTAAAAATATCGAGCTGACGTCAAAGGAATTTTCATTGCTGGAATATTTTATACGGAACAAAAACAAAACATTGAGCCGCAGCACCATCACCGAACATATTTGGAATTACAATTTCGAAACCGGAACCAACATCATCGATGTTTACATCAACCATCTTCGCACCAAGATTGACGGCGGATTCTCCAAAAAATTGCTCCATACCGTACGCGGTATCGGCTATGTGATGAAAGAACAATGAAATTTCAGCGCTCCATACGGGTTAAACTCACGTTGTATTATTCACTTATCGTTGGTGCAACGCTTTTCGCGTTTGCCGCCGCCTCGTACTATTACACGGAGCAAAATCTCCTTTCCAGTCTTGATCGTTCGCTCTACAATGAAGTTGTATGGTTAAAAAATTTCGTCGAACCGCAGGCGCGGCAGGTAAAACAGAAGAAGTATAAAATTCGTCCGAAGCGCCAGGCAAGCAACGAAAAAAAATCTCCCACCCAGCCCATCAGAAAATCTGACGAAGTAGAAATGCGAAAGGATTCCGTCGATATTGAATTCGACGCGATATGGAATCAGATCTATGAACACACGCTGCTCACACCAAAGAAGCAAATCATTCAAATCCGCGACCGCAACAACGACATTCTGTACAAATCGGGGCTCGGTAAAGAAGATCTCGTATTCGATGATATTCCATACAACATTACGAAACTCGTCACAATTTGGAATTCGAACGGGCAGCCGCTGCGCTTGGCGGTGAGCCAGGATCAAAGTATGAAGGTGTACGTGGCGTATCCGATTTCCGAAATCAATGACGTGCTGAGCAATCTCTTTTCTATTTTCATTTATTTCATTCCGGTCGCTCTTATTGTTTCGGTCTTCGGCGGATATTTTCTTGCGGTGCGATCTTTCCAGCCGGTTGATGATATTACGCGAACAGCCCGCGCCATTACAGCACAAAATCTTGACCGCCGTATTCACTACGCCGGTGTAGACGATGAATTAGGAAGGTTAGTCGCAACGTTCAATGAGATGATTAGCCGTCTGCAATTGTCGTTTAGTCAAATCCAACAATTCTCTATCGATGCATCGCATGAACTCCGCACACCGTTAACAATCATGCGTGGAGAATTGGAACTTGTACTTCGTTCAAAAAAGCGCACACCTGAAGAATACCGTCAGGTTCTCTCCAGTACGCTCGAAGAAACTATTCGGATGACGAGCATTGTTGAAAATCTTTTGGTGTTGACAAAAGCAGACCTAGGACGATCACAGACAAATTTTCAAGATGTGTGGCTCAGACAAATTATTGAAGAACTGCATGAAGACAGCGAGATATTGGCGCAAAGCAAAAAAATTACCGTTGCCATGGGAACACTGGATGATGCTCTCGTTTTTGGCGATCCCGTCAGGATTCGTCAGCTTCTTTTAAATCTCATTGATAATGCCATAAAGTACACACCTGAAGAAGGATCGGTTGAGCTTTCGCTTACGCGCGATGATGGACAAGCAAAAATAAAAGTGAAAGATACCGGCGTTGGTATTCCTGCTGAAGAACAATTGAAAATTTTTGACCGATTCTACCGCGTTGATAAAGCACGCTCGCGCGAATTGGGGGGCAGCGGACTCGGCTTATCGATCTCAAAATGGATAGCAGAATTGCACGGCGGTTCAATTTCCGTTGAGAGCGAATCCGAAAAAGGAAGCGTGTTCACTGTATCTTTTCCGCTGAAACATTCCAATCCTATTCAGGGTGTGTCAGTTTCCGGTAAAGCCTGACGACGTGATTTTTTAACCACAAAGCCACGAAGTTCCTAAACTTTAAAGAGCTATTATCAATTAGCTTTAGATGGATTTTGAAAGTGATTTATTTAAATCCTTTGTGCCTCTGCGTCTTTGTGGTATTCTTTTCTTTTCACTACCACACGTTCATTGCATCTTGAAACGTGAATCAGTATACTTTCTGAAATTGTTAAGGCCAACGCATGACATCATCTTCATCCACTGAAACCACTCTGGCTCGCCGTCTGACACTGACTAATGCTATCATGGTCGTTATCGGATCGGTTATCGGCTCAGGAATTTTTTTAACACCGCAGAATGTTGCCGCCTCCGTTGAAATTCCCGGGATCATGATCGCGGTGTGGATTCTTACCGGACTTCTCACCCTTGCCGGTGCGTTAACCAATGCTGAAGTTGCCAGCTTGATACCTGAAGCAGGCGGACAGTATGTTTTTTTTCGCGTCACGTTCGGACAGCTAACGGCCTTTCTTTACGGATGGACAACGTTCATTGTCTATCAAACAGGCTCTATCGC
>JAQUOA010000130.1 GCA_028749215.1 Bacteroidota bacterium | reverse complement strand
AGTAATTCCGCTGCGCGCGGCGTTGTCACCACATCAATTTCTGCCAGCGGAAAATTTTTATGGAGAAGCTGAATCATGGGCAATGTTAAGACCACATCGCCAAGGAAGGCTGTCTGAAAAACGACGATCCGTTTAGGGGTTATCACTATTTACTTTCTGCTGCCGTGCGTTGCAAATAGGTATCGGTATGTTTCCACCGTTTGTGCATCCAAAGCCATTGATCAGGATATTTCCGTACATATTTTTCGAGCATCTGCACATGCCGTTCGGTAATAGCCCGGATTTTATCTTCTTCTGTTTCACCGATACCGGTGTACGATATTTTTTCGACTTCAATGAAAAATTTTCCATGAGGCTGTCGCACCATGAATCCCATCATCATTGGCGCTCCGGTTCGCAGCGCAAACACGGCGGGCCCTTGGTGCGTTGACGCAGGACGTCCAAAATAATTTACAAACAATCCGCCTTCAGGACCGCTTTGATCTGCAAGTAATGCCACTCCTTTATTTTCGTGGAGGCGTTTCAGCACTTCACGCGGAGATTGCTCCATCACGATCACATCATTTCCAAACATTGTCCGCATTTTGTTCATGAGTGCATCAACGTAACGATTACGCTGTTTTTGAACAATGAGCAGTAATGGATGAGCGCAAAGAACGGCATAGGCCAACGCAACAAGTTCCCAGTTTCCGAAGTGACCGCTCAAAATCAAGACACCTTTTTGTTCTGTCATCAGTTCATCGATAACGGAAACGTTGGAAGCGGACACGCACTGTTTTATTTTCTTTTGTGTTAATCGCGGAAGCCAAAAAATTTCCAAAAATGTTGCAAAGAGATTTTGATACGAAGCCCGGGCAATGGATTGAATTTCAAATTCGGATTTTTCGGGGAATGCATGGCGAAGATTTGACAGCGTGAGCGTTTTCCTGATCGGCACAATATAGAATACAAAAGTTCCGAGAAGCTTTCCCAAAAACTGAACGACACGCAGCGGAAGAATGAATATCATTGCTCGAAACGGCAGCAGTATCACGTATTCTAAAAAGTTTCTCATAGGTGAAATTACGAAATGAAGGCGGGAGAAGCAAAATTACAGCGCTTTGAAGACCACAAGAGTAATATCATCAGACTGTGGTGCACCAAGAGCATACTGCTGAATTTCATTTTTAATTTTTTCGAGAATGACGCGAGCCGATTCGTGCCTGAGCCCTTTGACAAATTGTTCCAGCCGTTCTTCAGTATAATCATGTCCGCTCACATCCATCGCTTCACTCACACCATCAGTAAACAGAATGACGCAATCGCCGGAATTCAATTTCACATTTCCTTCTTCATACGGAATGCTCGTTTTCAATATCCCGAGAATCAATCCGCCATTCTCAAGCCGCTCAATGTTTCCGTTTGGACGCAAAACAAACGGCGGATTGTGCCCGGCATTGACGTAGTGAAATATTTTTGTTAAAGGATCGAGCGCACCCCAGAAAAAAGTAATGAACTTATCGGCAGACGTATTTCGATGAATCAAATCATTGATGCGTCCTGTTGCTTCAGACAGCGAAAGATTCACGGGAACAAGAGCGTGAACCGTTGCCTGGACATTTGCCATCAGCAATGATGCCGGGGTTCCTTTTCCTGAAACATCTCCAATGACGATAATAAATTTTCCATCGGAAGCTGGAATGACATCATAATAATCACCCCCCACTTGTTTCGATGAAATATTGACACCTGATATTTCAAATCCTTTTACATCAGGCAATGTCTGCGGAAGCAGCCCTTGTTGAATTTCCCGCGCAATCAATAATTCACTCTCAAGTTTTCGTTTTTCAACAGCCTCCTGAAAGAGCCGGGTATTTTCCAGCGACACAAAAGCAAGATTTGCCAGAGAGTACACAAATTCCAAATCTCCCTGGGTATACGGATCCTTCCGCAGACGTTCACCTAAACAGAGCACACCATGCACTTCGTTTTGCAATTCCAGCGGAATTAAGGCGGCGATTTTTTCTTTGGTCAGATGATTTTTCAGCTTGAGATATTTTTTCTTATCCGGAATTTTTTGAGTGAAGAGCGGCGCCGTTGCAAGTTCACAAATGGCGTGCTTATCAGCCTCCAAATAATCGACCGGGATTCGAGAGTAAATACTTTTCCCCTCTTTAAAGCAGATGGCGTACCGATTGGTTCCGACTTGTCCCATCAGCGTCAATGAAAACATTTTAAGGAGCTGTTCCTGCTCAAGGATGCCGTTAAATTCCTTCCCTAAATCAAACAGCGTCTTCAGCTGTTGAATTTTCCCATCGAGCGCCCGATTGCTGTTTTTGGTTTCATCGAAAGCAACGCCTTTATCTATTGCCGCAGCGGAGACATTGATGAGTGTATCAATAAATTTTTGCTGTTCTTTCGTTACCGGACGTTGCGGATGTTCAGCAATTCCCAAATATCCTATTACCGTATCTTGAGAAAGAATAGGATAAAGACAATTTATACCGAGCGAAGAAATTGCCTGCAGTGCTTTGTATTTTTTATCGGGGAATGAAATTTTCTTTTTGCTGATGAGTGGAAATTCAAATTCTGTGCGGAGAATTTCTTTGGGAACTCCTTTCCCGTTTTCGATGTAAAAAGTTTTTTTTCCTTTTTTCAACAGCACCACGCCTTTGGAAATCAGCAGTTTGCCCATGACGGTGAGAAGCAATGTTCCAAGAATGAAACGCAGATCGAGCGATGAGTTGATGACACTGCTGAACTCTAACAGCGGAAGCAGTTCGGTGTTGGCGGCTGATGTGTGGGGTTGGTGTGTCACAAACTTATTGAAGAGTTTTTACCATACGTAAAGTATTTTTGTCGCTGTTAAAATTAAATTCCACTTTGTCCATAATACGTTTCATTAAATACATTCCCAGACCGCCGCGCCGGTAATGCGATAGATACTCTTTCATATCCGGAGTCTCGACAGCATTCGGATTAAATTGTTTTCCATGATCGGAAATCATGATTTCAAACTGACTGCCGGTCCTGATAATATCCACATCGATCTTAAAGTTCGGAGAAAAATTGTATCCGTGCTTGATAATATTGGTGCACGCTTCATCCACCGCGATGGTGATTTTATTGATATCGTCATCACCAAAACCGTGCTCACGGGCATGCAGCGAAATAAAATCGCGCACTTCGCTCAGCCGTTCGGTCTGGCTCGGAATTGTTACATGTGCTTTATATGTTCGTGTTGTCCCCATTGTTGTTCCCCGTACTTACCGAACGCTCTTCTCTGCAAATTTTTTTGCCGCCTCATCTTCTGTCTTCACAATGTCGTACAACATCGGGAAACCAAGTAAATCAAAAATGTTAAAAACTTTCGGTGTCATATCGGACATCTTGATATCTCCCTCCTCCGCCCGCACATCTTCAATGAACGCCATGAACACTCCCAATCCCGCACTTGAGATATAGGAAAGATCTTTACAATTGACTATGATGCGATATTTTTTTTCGCTGAGTAATTTTTGAAATGCATCTTCTAACACCGGCGTTGTATGGGCATCCAAGTACCCTTTTAACTCCAGCGTGTGAATATTGTCATTTCTTTCGCGAACCATGACTTTAAAATCGCTCATAAAAGCTCCTCATAGAATAAACGTTTATTGTTCAACTTTGTTCCAATCAAACCCCAATCCACTTCACCACGAAAACTGTAAGATCATCATGATAACCCTTAGCGTCAGTATAACTCCAAACGTTCTGAATGATTGCTTCTTTAATATCTTCCGCGCTCCCCTTTCGATGAGCGTCGACAACATCAAGAAGCCGCTCGTATCCAAATTCTTCCCCGGAAGAAGAACGAGATTCAGTGACACCGTCGGTATAAAATACGCAAACATCTCCACTTTTCATTTTAATATTCCGCTCTTCTACAGTTTCTTCGAAAATTTTTCCTGCCTTCAACCCCAGCCCAAGACCAAGCGGTTTGATAAATTCTTTTCGTGAACCGGAGATATACAGCATGGGGCAGTGACCTGCGCGTGAAACCACCAATTCCCCCGTTCGTGTATTGATGACGGAATAAATTAAACTAATAAAAGATCTCTTGTCAATGCTGGTGACAAGAGCATCATTGGCTTTAATCAAAAAATCTTTCGGCGACGAAGAAATTTTTGACAGCGATTGGAAAATTCCTTTCACTTCCGCCATATAAAAAGCCGCACCGACACCTTTTCCTGAAACATCGCCGATAACGATACCTACTTGTTCTTCGTTCAATTGAACTACATCGTAGTAATCTCCCCCCACTTCAAGAGCGGGCGAAGAAATTGCCTCCATATCAAGCGTCGCAAATTTTGGAAGCTGTTGAGGCAATAAGCGTTTCTGCATTTCTTGTGCAAGCATCAACTCTCGCTGAAGCCGTTCTTTTTCAATTGATTTTGTAATGAGCCGTGCGTTTTCAATGGCAATCGCTACTTGATCTGCAAAGCCGGAAAGAATATCAATATCGTCCCGCTCGAACCCGTAGCTGATTTCCTTTGTGGCATACAAGATTCCAATGACATGGTCGTGGGACAATAACGGAATGACCAACAATGATCCTGCTTTTTTTATTTGCGGAAGATGCGAAGTGCGTTTGTCTTCCGCTACATCTTCAACCATCAACACTTTTTTTGTTTGAATGACAGTAGAGCGAATTGATGTTCCGTTGCCGGACAGCATGGCATTCACTTCATTGTTGCTGATGTTGTAAGCAGAAATCAGTGCATCAGTTTGAACACCGGTTTCCGTTGGTATAATTTCCAGCCATACGCAGGAAGCCTGCACAACTTCGGTCACCATTTTGGTAGCGGTATCGGCAAGTTCCTTAAGATCGAACACTTGATTGATAAGACGGTTAAGATTATGGAGTGAACTGATTTCAGACTGTTTCCGGTCGAACGCTTCTGCTGTTGGAAGATGAAAGAGGGTACTGCTGAATGCCATTCCAAAATACACTGCGCCAAAAATAGAACTCAACCGGACAAACGTAAACAACGCGGCATTGTAATACAGAATTCCCTTTTGTGTCCATCCGTCTTGAATGGATAGAATAATCAAGATTGCCAAAAATCCAAAAAATGCCAGAAGAGAATAGAGCAGAGAATAAATTTTTTCTTTACGCGGCAGGTACGCAATCCATCCCAACCGAAAAGAATTGGCAATGATCATCAAAATTGAGAGGGCATACAAAATGCCGATGATCACTGAAGACTGGTCAAGCGGCCGCACCATCAATGCCGATAATGACGTCACGATCATAGAGCCCAACAGAATCCAATAATTGCGGGCGGTTGTTTTCTTCCTTTTATGAAGGACAAGATCTTTGATGAAATGGATTGTCACAATGCCAAAAACGCCGGCAACGGCACTGATGGTAGAAGAGAAAAGTATGGTCAGATAGTCCCGCGGAAAGAGTTTAAATTCGCGCGAGTCGAACCCTTTTAAAGGAAGAAAACTGATCAAAAGATACGTCGCCAAAAAAAGGCCGGCAAAGAGCGCAACATCACGGATATTTTTCACTGCCGAACGCTGTCGCTCCCGCTTAACAATATGGACGTAACCGTACACCATGGCAAACGAAATCACCACGAACGCCGACCGGACATATTGAATCATTGATTCTTCAAGATCAATATTCTTTGTCACCGCGTTGATGATGAAAACGGCAATCGATAAGAAGATCGCTCCTAAGAGGAGCAGTAACTTTCTAATTCGCATGAACCTAGTGTGATGTTTGTGTAGGTATGTTTTCGGAAAAAAGATGCGAAAAGTTGCACAACGACATTGGAAAATAGACAAATCGTCTTTGAATAACAACGCGGAAAAAGAAAACTGAAGGTGACTCCCTATTTCACCTTCGGATCAAATTTTCATTGATTTTACAGACGGTTTCCGTTATATTTTTATCCTTACAACAATTGATAGGCTATAAACTTTTTGATTTATTGGAGGTTCTTTTTGTGAAAAAAAATCGCGGTAAGCTGATTACGATAGTGGCGATCTTCGCCCTTGCCCTCTACTTCCTCTATCCTACATACCAATCGTACAATTTCGATTCGCAGCGTTCAAAACGCAGTGGTGAAGATAGTATTAAATTTGTGCAGGATAACGAGAAGCCAATCCGTGAAGCCAAGGCTAAACGTATTAAACTTGGTCTCGATCTTCAAGGCGGCATGCGTGTCGTAATGGAAGTTGACGTTCTGACCATGTTGAAACAAATTGCAAAAAATAAAGACGATCAATTTACTGAGATCATGGCATCGATTGCACACGAGGCGCAAACAAGTGATGAAGGAATCATCGTCATTTTCAAACGTAACTTCGATGCACGCGGCATCCGGTTAAGCAGATATTACGGAAGCTTGCGCGAAGACAACGACCAAATTTTAAAACGTCTCAGTGATGAATCTGAAAAAGCGGTCGAACGCGCCATGCAAATTATCCGCAATCGTGTTGACCAGTACGGCGTCTCTGAACCTTCCATTCAAAAGCAAGGCGGACGCAGAATAATTGTCGAACTTCCCGGTGTCTCAAAAGAAGATGAGGTGCGTCAGCTGTTGCAGGGAACAGCACTGCTCGAATTTAAGCTGGTGAAAGATCCGGAAATTATTTATAAAACGATGGATGCAATCGACAAGTATCTTGCCGGTAAAGGATACAGTGACACTTCAAAAGCAGCAAAGGATTCCACGAAAAAAGCAAAAGGCAATTCTTTGGCCGCCCTTACAAAATCCGATAGCAGCGGAAACATTCTTCCCGGCGGCGATAAATCGCCGGAGCAACTTGCAAAAGATCATCCGTTCTTAGTATTGGCTCGTCCGAATCAACAAGGAACCGGTGAAGCGTATGTGGCGGAAAGCGATCGAGGAAAAGTGGAACGCATTCTTGCCCGCCCAGACGTAGAACGATTGATTCCTGCCGATATGGGATTTTATTGGATGTCGAAACAATCGTTCATCAGCGAAGGACAAAAATATTTTGCGTTAATCGGATTGAAAAAAAATCCCGAATTAACCGGAAGCGTGATTGTTGATGCTCGCGCCAATATCGATCCGAATTTTAATCAAGCCGTTGTCTCTATGGAAATGGACGGACCTGGTGCTACAGAGTGGGCCCGCATCACCGGTGCCAATGTGAACAAACGAATGGCCATCGTGTTGGATAACGCTGTCTTCTCCGCTCCGGTCATTCGCGGAAAAATTACCGGCGGCCGCTCTCAAATTGAGGGAATGGAAAACATGGAAGAAGCCCGTCTGCTTGAAATTATTTTGAAAGCCGGCGCCCTTCCCGCTCCCGTTGAAATTATGGAACAACGAAGCGTCGGCCCGTCGCTTGGTGTGGACTCTATTCAAGCAGGCACAAATTCGTTTTCAATTGCGCTTGTTCTCACAATCATCTTCATGGTAATTTACTATCGTACCGGCGGTTCAGTATCGATCATCGGTTTGTTCTTTAACTTGTTAATGGTCTTTGCAGGCCTTGCCGCGTTCGGAGGGACACTCACCCTTCCTGGTATTGCCGGCATTGTGCTGACCATTGGTATGGCGGTTGATACCAACGTTTTGATCTATGAACGTATCCGCGAAGAATTAAATACGCATAAGGCAATTCGGTCGGCGCTGGATGCGGGATATTCAAAAGCGTTCACCGCAATTTTTGATTCCCACTTAACAACATTTTTCAGCGGTATCGTTCTGTATCAATTTGGAACAGGACCGGTGCAAGGCTTTGCATTGACACTCATGATGGGTGTGATGGCAAATCTATTTACCGGTATCATCATTACACGCGTCGTGTTCGATTATTTTGTTGAACGTGGTGCGACTGAAATTAACTTCGGATAAGATTGTGATTAAGGAGAAAGTATTACAATGAGAATTTTTCACGGACTAAATATAGATTTTATGGGCAAGAGAAAAGTGTGGTACACTATCTCTGTCCTTA
>JAQUOA010000129.1 GCA_028749215.1 Bacteroidota bacterium | reverse complement strand
TGGCGGAAATAAAAAAACCGGCACTGCTTGAAGTACTGCCGTACACCGTTGGAACTTCTTCATATTATCCCAAAACAGTTTTCCGCGAAAGAGTCGCAAAATTTCGTCCCGATGTCGGTGCCGATATTAAATACGGTGTCACTTCAAATTTTACATTAGATCTTACCGTGAATCCGGACTTTGCTCAGGTTGAAGCAGATCCGGAAGTTTTAAATCTTACGACGTTTGAAACATTCTATCCTGAAAAGAGGCCGTTCTTTATAGAGGGAACACAAATTCTCCGCTTCACAACATTTGGCGGAGATTTTGGACCGGGACTTTTTTACTCCCGCAGAATCGGAAAAGCAATCGCCGTTGAACCACCTCCAGGCGGTGTGATAACCGACGAGCCGCGTTCTGCGACAATTCTCGGTGCGGCAAAACTTACCGGCAAAACTCAGCAGGGAACTTCGATCGGTGTATTGACGGCATTGACGAATGAAGAGCAATTTACATTTCGCGATTCACTTGGAACATTGCACACACAGCTGGCTGAACCTCGTGCCAGTTATAATCTCTTTCGCATTAAACAGGATTTTGGAGGCAACTCAAACGTCGGTGCAATAATCACCGGTGTCAGCCGTGATACCAGATCGCCGGCGTATGCCAGCGGCGCAGATTGGAATGTGTATTTTGACAACAGCACATATCGGCTCGATGGATTTTTCGCGCACTCTCAGTTTTTAACAACCACCGATGAACGGCGTGAAGGAAATGCCGGCAAAGCACATTTTGGAAAAGTGAGCGGCAATTGGTTGTTCGATCTCAGCACAGATTTTACATCCAGAAAGTATTTTATTAATGATATGGGATTTTTCTTCAGCCCGAATGACTACGGCGCGAATGCCGGAATTACATACCGCGAGTTAGAACCTGGTGAAATTTTTCGATCGTACAGAATCAGCCCATCCATTCAACTTAGGTGGAACTATGACCACCTGACGCTGTTTCAGGTGGGGGAGCTTGATGCGCAGGTGCAGCTCCTCAATTATTGGTCGATCAACGCCACAGTGACGCACAGTGCACCGGCAAAAGATCCATACGAACCGTTTTTTTACGGGGCATATAATGCTCCTGAAAAACTGACGCTTCGCGGTGAAGTTCAAAGCGATATTCGTAAATCGGTTATTGTTGACGTTGCAGAAAATATTACTCTTGACCGCGATGGACAACATACTTTTAATACGGGAACGACAATGATTGTCAGGCCGGTAACATCGATGGAATACCAGCTAACGCTGAACTACAACCGCGAAAGGCACCGAACATCATTTGCAAAAGTTATCACGGACAGTGTTTTAACATTTGCACCGTCATCGCCGGTTGCACTCTTTGGCATTAGAGATATCGATCATCTTGACCTTACGCTTCGCAGTTCCATACTCTTTACGCACGAATTGTCATTGCAAATTTACAATCAATTGTTCTGGGCGAAAGGGCAGTACAAAAATTTCAGTGTCCTGCCTCCATCGGGCGATCTCTTACCCTACACTTTTTCCGGCAATGTCGATTTTAATCGGACCTCGTTAATTTCCAATGTTGTGTTAAGATGGGAATACCGCGAAGGGAGTACATTCTATTTTGTCTGGTCGCACGGAAGGCAATTTTTTCAACGCGGAGGATACGGAACTGATTTTGCAACCAACGTCGACAATACATTTCTTGCCGCGCCGGATAATGTTTATGTTGTGAAGCTCAGCTATTGGTTGAACTTGTAAAGATTGATCGATGAATAATTTTTAACCATCCCAACAACTTCTTTTCCCAAATCTCCAGCGGATACTTTTAACCGATTTCTGGTTATTTTAACAATTATTTCCCTTGCAACTCACACGACTTCTCTTTACACTTGAGCCAGTCTTATCCATGTGTTATCAACTGTAAGGATGATCTCATGCACTCCAAAACAATTGCCCCCCCCCTCGACTAAAATTTACTTGCTTATTCTCATTCTTGTTTGCACAACGCAAATATTTGGTCAAATTGTTATTAAAGATTCAATAGCCATTTCACCAAAAGCAAAAAAACAGTTTAACCCGCAATCCGGGCAAACAAGTCAAGGAATTATAGTCCCACCATGCACGGACGTTCAGGTAGAATTAGTAAGCGAGAGCGGGGTGTATTTACGTGATGCAGCTACCGGTGAAATATTTATTGATATTGGAGCTCCTGATGGATACAATAATCGTTTTTATGGCCCTATTGGCATTTATTATAGTGACTCTCATATTCCAGAACTCAAGTTTTATCTCGCCGTTGGTTATTGGACTAGACAATTGGGATTGTTAGGGTACGTCTTAGGTCCACCAACTGCTATCTCCGCGTATGTTCTAGCTAATTTTGGCGGTGCTGAAGTACGATTAGATTCCAATTCTATCTCTACAAGTATTAGTCAACTGAGTGATTATGTATACGGAGTTCATTTGGATTATGCTGATTCAGGATGGACATACAATGACCCGCCGGGGTTTTGGAACGGGACTTGGTTTATGGCTAGAAGGGAATATCATGCAGTACTAAAGGTAACTCTTACAAATGTATCTGCTGCTGATCATTTTGATGTTACATTTGGAAGAAACAGTATAGCACATAATGACTCAACACAAATTTTCGTTCAAGCAAAGGATAAATATGGGAATAGCACCTGCTACAGCGGTGACATTCAAATAACTGCACCACCCTTTGATTATGGAAATTTTAAAACTGAGACAATTAAACCCTTTGATCCTATCACTGTAAGTTATGATACGGCAAGGTCAGGTTATGTATACTATATCGCAAACGGAGTAAAACCTGATACGCTCGTAACAGATTCAGTTTCTGTTGTTAGTATTGATAATCCTCTAATATCCGGATATGGTAAGATTGGTATTAAACCTCAATCCGTCTTCCATCATTTCGCAGTAAATGTTGTTCCAGATACGGTAGAACATTTGCAATCAGCCACTATTTATGTGCAAGCTAAAGATGAATATAACGACGATATCTTTATCGATCCGGAAACGCCGATGACTATGAAGTTGAATGATATCACATTTGGACATTTGGAAGCAAATACATCTTCAGGATATCAATCAGGCCAAGAGATCACAGGAACATTCAATGAGATGAATTCGGTAAATTTTATAGCTGATGGAGCTGATCCTGATTCAATGGTGCAAACATCGATACAAGCTTATGAAACTTCGGATCGGACAAAACATGGTGAAGCAAGCGTGACCATAACATCGGCGGTAAATTATTTTGAAATAACTGCTATTCCGTCTACCATACCATATGGAGATACATCAACAGTTATCGTGAAGGCCAAAAGAGCAAATGGGCAGGACGCTTATTTATCAGATGCCACACTATTAGGAATTCTTCGCATTCCTCAAAACTATGGATGGCTGGAGGTAGCGCAAAATACTACTGTTGCCTCTT
The DNA here is from genome assembly GCA_028749215.1 of Bacteroidota bacterium. GTDB lineage: Bacteria > Bacteroidota > Ignavibacteria > UBA10030 > UBA8401 > JAQUOA01. The sequence goes on along the minus strand of JAQUOA010000129.1, from coordinate 4,511 downwards.
TAACAAAGGTTTTGATTCCAGCAAAAGCAATTCAACGTGCGGATGACAGAAAACAGATTGCTCGAGCAGCTAAATCAAAAACACTGTTACGTAAAGAGTCAAAACCAAACACCACAATGACAATTTTTCCATTAGATTTTACATATGGGGATGGGCGGCTTGGAAGATTAAAGTTTATTGCGCAGGGTGATGTGCCGGACTCCGTTCAAGTTGTAGATCTGTTTGTGTCACAAAATGATATGCCGAATCGGCAAGGAGAAGGAAGCGTAACAATCACAAAAGAACTTCCATGGTGTCCGCATGTTTCATTGAGCAGTGAGAAAATATCATCTGGCGATACAATAATAGTAAAAGTGGTGAAGAAATATACAAACGACACGTACAAACAGTTTCCTGCAGGGACACAGTTCAGGTTTACGTTGCAGGAAGGTTCCCAATATGGAGCGCTTGTTGGACCTGGAGGTACAGGACCCGATATAACAAGCGCAAACCCTGTGCAATTTATTGCTAATGCAAGTATTGATGTTGATAGTATAGTAGTAAAAATTTTCTGTCAGATGGTTGCTATTATTCCTGCAGGGGCACAAAAGAAAAATATTGCACAAGTTTCTACGCCTTCAACGTGCGCCGAGTTGGCTGCATACGTAACGGTAAAGGATTGCGAAATTGGGACATATTCATGTAGTAATGATCCTTTTAAGCTTGATGTAACTCATTTTTCATCCTTTGAATGGAATTTACCTGAGTGCAGCATGAAAGGTAATGAAGGTCTAGGGGTTACTTTTTATGATTCGTCCGATGTCCAAAATAACAAATATATTTTAAGACAATCTTTTAACCCATGCACGTGTTACGATCCGATTAAAAAGAAATGGTTTTTGCAGGGTGGAACACTGATGGTAAAAATAAGAGCGTCAATTTGTTCTGGTGTTGCAGCAAAATATCATAGTCTGGATATAAAAACCATTGATGACATAACCAGTGAAAATTATGATTGTGCATATAATAATTTTAAGGATGCTATCTCTCAGGATAATATTGACAGTGGAGTATATCCACTTAGTTTTTTTATATGGTCTAGTGAAGGAACTAAAATCCATAAATCGTTTCACATAAATAATTATGAAACGGCAATAATGGCTTGCTATTATGGTTGGTATGATGCTGAAGTTGGGAAATTGCCAAGCATTGAAAAAATGTTACGAGAAGTGATCATCTCGAAGTGCGATGCGAAAACGAACTCTGAGGCAAAGCAAAAAATGAAGGGACAAATTGATAAAGTTTATGATTCTTACGAGCAAAATATCGAACAATATTTTAAAATAAAGGATCGCGAATCTATTGCGTGTGAAACAGTGAAAGAATTTTATAAAGATTTTGCAGAACAGATTGTAAAAAAAGCAAAAAAGAATAACTGGACAAAACCAAACCCCTGTTTAGGCTTTTGATTATTTAATTGGAGAATTTATGATAACGAATATTTCAAAATTATTAATTCTGATTATTTTGTTTTTTTATTTTTTTGTGCCATCAAGTTATGCGCAATTTCTTACGTCGCAACCGCAACGTCATATTTTTTCTATCAATACTGATCATGCAATTGAATTAGCTGGGTATGGTGTAGATACGACGAGCATTGATTCGATAAAAGTTGCTCTTAATGGACCTAATTTGTTACTCAGCACGTTTGCAGCCGATTTTGTTGCGTATAGAAAAATGAAAGAGTTTATTCCCGACATCCGCGCACGTTATTTTAGTGCAAATAATTTCTCGCAAGATGGATTCAAATATTTAGGAGCACTTTATAATTTAGGAGCTCCCGACATTCGTGAATTACTAAATGGCTTTGTTGATTCAGTACATGTTCAATATGTTTTGAAAAATAAAGATATTGATACGGTCGATAATGGGAAAAAATATTTTATTACTTACGCGGTGTGGTGTATTGGAGTTCTATGTGAGTTAGGTGATTATTCCCAATTTAGTAGATTGATTGATTTCTTTGATGGTACGCGACCATTATATGGTGGGATTAAAGAGCTGAACAAATTTATTGGAAAAGTTGATCAAACTTCTGAAAACATATTATATGCTCATTTGAAAAGTAATGTTACAAATAATAATGATAGCTATAATGCAATAATTGGTCTCGGATCGTTTGTAGATAGATCTGAAACATTTCCGATATTGTTGAATGCAGCGTTGCATGATAGTAGCCATCAAGTACGTTCACGAGCGGAAGATATTCTTTTGAAAAAATTCCATGATAAGCGGGAAGTATTTGAACTTGTTGTAAATCGTCTCTATAACAAAGATGGTAAAAGTGGTCAGCATGGACAAGGCGCTGCGTTATATGATCTTGATTCTTTTAATTATCTCGACGTATTAATTATACTTAAAGATGCATCACATAATGTGTCCGATCAAAAAATTCGTCAAAGGATTCAAGATAGTTTTGACTATTATGAGCCACCACGTCCAGACAAGATAATTACATCAATGGTAATGCTTGATAGTTTGAGTTCATTAGTTACCCAAACAAATCAATTAAATTGGATTGGTAATTCTATATTTGCTGATCAACTTCAAAACTATTTAGTTTCAGCTAAATCCCGATTACAAATACAAGATTCAACTAATTGTGCCACTTTTATTAAAATATTTCAAACTACTATTAATGGTGAGTTCAAAGACACATTAAACCAAACACCAAACTTTGTAACGGTAGAAGGGTGGAAGTTTCTATATTACAATGCACAGTACATACTCGACCGTTTACCCAAACCGCCACTTCCTGCGTTAGTTGTGGGTTTAAGAAACAGTAGCGGTACAAAACTTCTTGGCGGTACTTTGCAATACTACGATGGTGCTTGGAAGGATGCTATTAACAACAACGACGGAACATTTAGCATAGATACAAAACAAAAAACGCTTTCGCTACGAATGACGTATGAGTATGGCTCACAGCAAAAAAATAATGTTACAGTCGGCAGTGATACGGTTGTGTTTCAAACCGTCAGCGCACAAGTTAAACTGCAAAATCGTCTTGGCAACCCTATAGACACAGACACCGTGCAGTACTATGCAGGCGCATGGAGAACATTTGGCACAACAAATAATGGAATTGCAATGAAGGAATTGCTTCCTGTTAATTACACATTCCGCGTGACATACGCTTATGGAAGTAACGACAAAGCACAGGATTTATCAATAAACCCAATCGTTACATTCCAAACGGTCAACACATCGGTGCAACTCAAGAACAGTTCGGGTAATTTAATAGACCAAGGAATAGTGCAATATTATTCAGGGGCGTGGAGAGACTTTGGAACAACAGCAGGAGGAGTAGCAACGAAAGAGTTGTTGCCAAACAACTACACATTCAGAATGAGCTACGCTTATGGCAGTAATGACAAAGCACAAAACATTGGAATTGACAACACGGTAAACTTCTCGACTGTATTAACAACAGTGAGAGTAAAAAATCTCCAGAATAATCCGATAGATAATGCAACAGTTACCTATTATTCAGGAGCGTGGAGGACATTTGGAACGACCGTAAACGGTGAAACGACAAAAGAATTGTTGCCGGCAAATGTAACATTTCGTGCAAAATCAGGAACCGTTCAACAAGATAAGGTGCAGAATCTTACAACGAACCCTGTAGTTGAAATACAGTTACCGGTGAACAATTGACAATGGACAGTTAACAGTGATCAATGTTTTGGGAATTTGGCATGAAGAAATACTTTATAAGGAAAGTTATATGAAAATATTTTTTATGTTCATACTGTCTGCGACGACAACATTGTTTGCACAATACAATATTCCTTTTGCCTCCACCAACAATGCTATTGAACTTGCGGTATCGAATACATCGACCGTTACAACATCAAATGTTGTTGTAACGGTATCAAACGCGCCGGCGTGGCTAAAGTTTACAGAAAAGGAACAAAAGGTTTCAAAAATTTCATCACACTCAGCAACAACATCACGGTTCACATTCTCTGTGGATAAAACCGCTCCTGTCAATAAACCTGAACAAGTAACCTTCACCATAGCAAACGCCAATGGAGAGAAGTGGACAAAGACATTATCACTGCAGGTTTCACCGCCCGACAAGTTTGAACTCTATCAGAACTATCCAAACCCGTTTAATCCCACGACAGTCATCAGCTATCAGCTGCCGGCAATCAGTAATGTCTCATTAAAAATTTACGATGCGTTGGGGAGAGAAGTGATAACTCTGGAAGATGGATTAAAAGAACCAGGTTATCATCAAAACGAATGGAACGCTGTGAACTTTGCCAGTGGTATGTATATCTATCAACTGGTGATGGCAACAACAGACGGTAAGGAAGAATCATATCGAAAGAAAATGCTACTGCTCAGATAATTCATGCGTGATGCTTTGATCTCACCGACACAGCATCACTTTTTACCCAATGCTCACCCGTTTCACCACACCCAGCTTCTGACCAAAAAATAATTCTCCAACGGCGGTGAATTTC
>JAQUOA010000128.1 GCA_028749215.1 Bacteroidota bacterium | reverse complement strand
TCGTTCGATCATCACACCATTCTCTCCGATGTAAATCTTGTGATGAATGCAGGAGAATTCGTTTCTCTTGTTGGTGAATCCGGATCGGGAAAAAGCAGTTTGCTTCGCTTGCTCTACATGGATTTGAAACCAACTCGCGGCACCGCAGCAGTTGGAGATTATTCTTCGGATTCCATTAAACCGAAACAAATTCCTTACCTTCGACGAAAGCTCGGCGTGGTGTTTCAAGATTTTAAATTGCTGGAAGATAGAAATGTGTATGATAATGTTGCCTTTGCGCTTCATGTTACTGGAGTTGGCTCCGATGAAATCCGTAGAAGAGTTCTCACGGTGTTAACGCAGGTTGGATTGGGACATAAACGCAATGCGATGCCGCATCAACTTTCAGGCGGTGAACAGCAGCGCGTTTGCATCGCCCGAGCCCTTGTCAATGAACCATTCTTAATTTTGGCGGATGAGCCGACGGGTAATCTCGACCCCGGCACTTCTCTTGAAATTTTGAAATTGTTGCTTGAAATTAACGCCAAAGGAACAGCCGTTTTGATTACCACACACAACTATGACTTGGTGCGCAAAGCGCAAGGAAGAATTTTACAGATCAAAGATGGAAACCTGAGAGACGTGCAATTGAAACAATAAAATATGATCACCTTCCGAAAGTTTTAAAACTTTCGGAAGGTTTTTCTCTTCTTACTTTAATAAAACCATCTTCTTCATTTCTCTTTTTTCGTTTGCCTCAAGTCGATAGAAATAAATTCCCGATGGAAATGATGATGCATTCCATTGTGTAGAATAATTACCGGCATCTACCTTTTCATTCACCAGAAATGCTACTTCACGCCCAAGCAGATCGTACACCTTCAGAGTGACAAAACTGTTTGCTGATATTTGATAACTGATCACTGTTGTTGGATTAAACGGATTGGGATAGTTTTGATGCAACTTGAATTCGGACGGAAGCATCGATCGATCTTGGTTCACCCCTAAAGTCGGTAAAACAGTTCCCGTTGTAAAATCACATAGGAATTTCTTCGAGCTATATTCTGTCCATTGCGAAGGTCTTTCCACACCGAATGAGTAACTGACTCCCCAATAATTAAGAGTCGGATTTGGATTTAAATCCCAGAAATTACTATTAGAAAGGTCGCCAAGTTGTAATTCAACCTTGAGGGTTAGCGAATCAGGATGAGCCTGCAGACGGAAAACCTTTCCTCCCTGCACTTCAGTGTTTCCAATGACCACAGGACTATTTGCTGCCGACGACGGATTTGTAAGAGTGCGCAAATTAATTAGTGAACTAATATATCCAACATCTGTTATTTGTTCTATTCGAGACTCGAATGAGCTGACACGAATTTCCTTTGCTTGGGTATTAGAATTTATCGTGTAAGTAAAACCCCACCCATCACATCGCCCAAGCGTATCAGTATTGTTGCTGCGAACCGATTTCAAAAGACGGTCCACCGGTAAATTTTTTGCTATACTGTCGGCAATTGGCAGTGCCTCCGCAAATGTTAAAGGAGTGAATTTTGTGAATGTCAGGCTGACATTGGAGAGGGAAGCATTATTGATAATTATGGAGTCACCGAGGGCGACGACATCAATTCCTTGGTTCGGATCAATGTTTCCGTCATTATTCACATCCTTTGCAGCAAGCGGCCAATAAGTGCCGTTGGGCACGTATGGTATCGAGAACGTCCCATCCGTATTCACATTTCCCCATGCTCCAAATGTTGGGCCGTTGCTCGAAGAATTTCGAATATCATTTAGCGACAGACCAACGAACGAATTCACGGGCGACACTCCGGTGATACCACTTAAAATTGTTCCGCTGACTGTGTTCGTTGGAAACGAAGAAGCAGTAGTGAAATGTATGCCAAACGGTTTAACCAGAACGCTTCCATCCTTTGCCTTTAATCCGAACATCCCAAAGAAATATGCTTTGCTTGGTTTCATGAAAATCGTCGTCGTAAATGACTTTCCATCACCTCCGTACGTAATGTGACCGCCGCTGTCAATATTCGTTGCGGTCCATTTGTCGAAATTATCGTGAAAAGCAATGGTGTCAATAGCTTTGCTAAATGTCAAACTGAAGCTGGCCGTTACAGGTACATTGATTGCGTTATCTGCCGGCGTCGTTGCTGTTATAGTGATCTGTGAAAATAGGCAGATAGGAACAAAAAGAAAAAAGTATAATAACTTTTTCATAAGGACTCCTTGTTTTATGATGGAACACTATGACCAATATGAATACTGAAGCATTTCTTTGCCATAAAGATGTCTCGTCAACATTTTTTCAAATGCGACAGCAATGACATCATTATTCAAAAGAAAAATGGCAAAAAATTTAAACGTGAAATAAAACTATGTAAGCTGTTCCGATGGATGGAAGGAGGAAAGATATACGGAGAGAAATATTGTCTAAGATCCTAGAATCCAATTCGTCGCAAAAGCCGACGAATTAACTACTCTTACTATACACACAATCGGATGCAATGTCAACAAACTCTTTTGTCTGCTATTTGTTATTTTAGTAAAACCATTTTCTTCATTTCTCTTCTTTCATTTGCCTCAAGTTGATAGAAATAAATTCCCGATGCAAAGGCAGATGCATTCCACTGAACTGAATAATCTCCTGCCTTTTTCGTTTCATTGACCAACGTTACTGCTTCACGCCCCAGCATATCGTACACTTTCAGTATCACAAAACTGTTTACTGATAGCTGATAGTTGATCACGGTTGTTGGATTAAATGGATTAGGATAATTTTGACTAATTTTAAAAGGTGATAATTTAAATATTTCCTTCTGAACACCATTTAACTGAAGCGAGACCATCCGTGAATAAATATGAGATTTCCCTGATCGATTGCTTTCCCAAACTGTAAGAATATTTTGATTTGATCCAGAAAAATAAGTGTGCGACCCTATACATGCATTGCGGTTATATCCTTTACTTTTTACGGTGTCTGACATGTAGTCCTTTCGCAAAAAAACCAGTACGGAATCGGTCTTTGTATGCTTTTCTATGACAAAAAAACTATAAAAGGGAAACCTTCTGCTGCTGTTTGTATACACGATTGGAACATCGCTAATATAAGCCTGCGCATTACAATCATCAGCAAGTGAATCGTTGGAGATGTTTTCACTTGCTCCACCACGATATCCTTCCCATAAAAGCAACTCACGTTTATTGGTAAAAATTGTTTCAAACAAAACGGTCTTGGCACTAGAATTTATAATTAATTTAGGACTGAATACATTTTGCCAAAAGAAAAGTGTTTCAGGGTTGGATAATGTAAACGGAGAATTCCAATTTTTTGTAAATGATTGGAAGATCATAATATTTTTATTTGCTGTATCCCGAGAAGTCCAAACAATTGAACCATAATTAGCACGAACAGAAATGTCATATTCCAACGAATCGGAATTACCGACCGCAAGAGTTTCAGGAGCAGAAATGGATATAGGGTTTACAAACGCGTACAACAGAAAAGATTTTCTTTTCCAGACTATGATGCAAGTAGAATCCGAAATAGGACGGATTTGTATATTTGTATTATCAATTGTATCATGAGTAAGTGGCTTTGATTCTGACCATAATGAATCACCATCAATTAAACGACTATAGTAAATGTTCCAAACACCATCTTTTTGACGTTCCCATGCAGCAATAGAATATTTACTCGATTTATTACCACTTGAAAATTCAATCTCAGCTGCGTTAGGATTTCGTTGCGAGGAAGAATTTGGCATTGAGGATATCACATTGACGCTTGAATCCCATATTAAAGAATTCATTCGAAACTTTTTCCCAACAATTTCAGAATTTGTATCCGTCTTTCTGCTAAACAATAACCAGAGATTTGGTTTCTAAGTGCTGAAATCCGGAGTGCCGTGCACCAATATAGGATTGAAATCATCACAATCTCCCTTGGAGACAGTGTCAATTCTTCCAAAGCTATTATTGCTTTGAGAATAAATCGGAGAAATAATTACAGTATATACAAGGAAAAGGAACAAGTTTTTCATTGTTCACCCGTTATATTATTAAAAATTTTAATATCTCATATTACTTTACCAAAACCATCTTCTTCATTTCTCTTTTTTCATTCGCCTCAAGTCGGTAGAAATAAACTCCCGATGGAAATGCAGAGGCATTCCACTGCGCAAAATAATTTCCCACGCCTTTCTTTTCATTGACCAGCGTTACTACTTCACGCCCCAGCATATCGTACACTTTCAGCGTCACAAAACTATTTACCGGTAACTGATAGCTAATCACTGTCGTCGGGTTAAATGGATTGGGATAATTTTGATATAACTCAAAATCACTTGGTGTTTGAAATATTCCACTATTTACACCTGTAGTTGTAGAAATTTTACTTCGATATACTCTCCCACTCTGGGTTCCTGCATAAAGATAATTTTCACTGTCGAAAGTAAGAAAACTTACTCTTGACAAAATGCCTGAAATTTGTGTCCATGAATCACCATCGTTTGTAGAATAAAATACACCCATTGATGTACTTGTGTAAATAATGTCTTTAGGATTAACTAACAAATTTGAAACTAAGCTGTCAAACATCATTGTATTTTTAGGTTCCCAGTTTATTCCGTTATTGGTCGAGCGAAATATTCCGTAATTAGACGATCCTGCAAAAATATAACCTTTTGAGTTGACTGCCATGGTGGTTATCACAAAGGCTGTAGTGTTTCCAACTCTTGCCCACGACCCGCCATCATCAGTAGATCGAAAGACGCCGCTCCATGTACCTGCAAATACATTTTTGTTCAACGTATCCACTAGAAAACATCCTATATGACCATCATTCAGACTTGTATCCATTGGAGACCACGCTGTATCTGTCTCTTTCCAAAGGAAGGATCCACTGTTATATGTACCTGCATACACAATATGTTTTATAGGATGAACGGCAACATAACTTATATTCTTTTTCGTCAAGCCGGAATTCATTTCTACCCAAGTAGTATCAACATTCGATAACTTATAAATACCCCACGAATTTATCCCCGCATACACAGTACCTTCCGCATCCGAAGTAATAGATACCACCCACGAAGTAGTGGGTAATCCTGACTTTCTTGCTATCCATGTTTTTCCTGTATCATTGGTGCAATAAACGCCGTTACTTGTCCCGACAAATATTTTCCCTTGAGGTGTTACAGTCATTCCGTAAATATATTCATTCAAAGAGATGTTCAACTGATTCCAAAATGTTTGTTGAGCAAAAATTATACTACAATTCAAAAAAACAGACATAATAATTTTGGTTACACAGAGTGTATTTCTCATGGTAGATTCATCCTTTCCCAAAGATGATGAGTGAAATATATGGTTATTGAATGATCATAAGTTTTTTTACATCAGAATAATTTCCTGCCTGCAAGCGATAGAAATATATTCCACTCGAAAGAGAAAAAGATTTCCATTGCACAAAATACTTTCCAGCGCTTTTCAGTTCATCCACCAAAGTCGCAACGTCTCTTCCTAACAGATCATATACTTTCAGTGAAACATAGCTGGTTACCGATAACTGATAACTGATCACTGTCGTCGGATTAAACGGGTTTGGATAGTTTTGGTATAACTCAAATTTTGTTGGAACAATTTCGCCACCCTCCTCAACAGATGTAATTCCTCCACCATTCATTGTAAAGAAAATCTTTCCTGAGTCACCGACAACGAAACCTCGTTTCTCATTATAGAAATAGATCGCATGCAAAGTTTGAGTTGTCGGTTCTGAAATATCTGCCCACGTATCTCCTCCAGTTGTTGATTTGAAAATCATCCCTCCGCTGCCGCAAACATAGATGGTATTTGCCGATGGTGCTGAAACTCCGAGCAGTTCACCATCCCGCAAAATACCGGTCGATATTGTGCTCCATGCTGTATCTGACATTTTTTTTCTAAGAATTGTGGGATCAGCACGCAGGTCACCTTGAACACCAACAATAAATCCTGAACCACCGCCGTTACAAAACTCTGCACTAAAACCTTCAGAGCCAAGCCCTTGAAACTGCGGAAGAATTTTTTCTGACCATATAAAAGGAGGTATCGTGGTAGATCTAATGAGAATTGAATATGGTGTCAGTGCATAATAAATTGGTGCGCCGTCAATCGCCGCGCCCCGCCACCGAAAGAGTGAACGTATCGGCCATGCGCTAATTTTTTCAGATATCCATGTATTTCCGGTGTCAACCGAGTGAAATACCCAACCGGAATCTGATCCAACAAAATAACTATACTGACCTGTTTGAAGAACAGAAAAACATTTTCGTCCTGCAGGAATTTGATGCCACATCCAGTTTTTACCACCGTTTGCTGAAGTCATAACAACACCGTCATCTCCAACAACAATTCCGTTTGCCGTATCAAAGAATGAAACAGCATTCCACGGTTTGATGTATGAAAGAGGTGCGGCAACATCCACCCATGTTATGCCGGAGTTGGTAGTTCTGAAAATTGAACCGTTTCTTCCAACCGCAATTGCAGTGCTTGAGTCAAGCATAACAACGTCAGTAATGGATGTTGCGGTACTACTGTTTTGTAACGTCCATTGAGCTGGCAATTCTTGCAATGCAATACAAGCTGCTAAAGGCAGAAAAATAATTATTGTTTTCATAATTCAATCCCCCAAGAAGAGGCTTTATGCAAATCATTTTATTAAACTCATCTTTCCAATCTGTCGTTGAGTCCCAACAGTGAGATGGTAGAAGTAAATACCGCTGGCTGCAACTTTTCCATTCTCAAGCGTTCCGTCCCAACGTACAGAATAATTTCCTTCAGACATTGCCTGGTTTATCAATTGTTTCAACAGTCTTCCTTGTACATCAAAGATTGTCAATTCAATACGATTATTTAAAAAAGTTCGTGAGACTGAAAATGTAATAATCGTAGATGAATTGAATGGATTGGGATAATTAGTGAGCTGAATAATATTCGGCTGAGAAGTTTCAATTCTCTCAACACCAACGGGTATTCCTCCGCAGGGTGATTGAAACCCACCAATTGCAAAATATGGTAGTTGATTAGGACCCGGCAACATAAAACTCGTTGAACCGATGAAATAAGTGGTATCCTTATCGTAGAAGTATTTTTTTAACAGTTGACGGTAAACCATCACTGTATGCTCCCCCAAAACATTACAAAATCGAACATTTAGATCAAAGATACAGGCGCACTTCACAAGAGGTCCAACCGTATCACGTTCCACAATGGTAATAGTATCAGTCCCGACAGTCACTTCGAATTCAAATTTACTAACACAGTTGCTCATAGTGTTTTTATGCCAGACCGTTGCCGTATCTCCGCTTACTTTCACGAAAAGAGAATCGAATCCGCCGTACGAAAAACTGCTAAAGGTAAGAAGTGTTAAAAATATTTTAAGTGTTTTCATGGTAGCCTTCTTTCTTAGTAAGGCATGTTGTGGAAGTAACTGCAGTTATCTCGATGAGGAAAGGTACCTGAAGTGATAGCACAATGTTTTTTGAAAATTTAACATACGTGCCTCTTTATACATAACCAACTGTCAATACAAAACTACAACAACTTTCATGAGATGTCAACAATTGAAACTAAATAGAGAGAGGCAATACAGGTTTTAAAGACGGGAATGGCTGGTTTGTATAAACAAGAGAGCGGATCAAGATAAAATTGTCCGAGGCAAAATCAAGGCATTATATCATCATTTCATATATTTAAATCCAAAAAAACTATCGCACTTGCTCTACCCTCTTTACTTCGGGAATATCTTTCATCAGTTTTCGTTCAACACCGGCGCGAAGCGTCATCATAGACATCGGGCATGATTTACAAGAACCGGTCAATCGAAGTTCAACGAACCCGTCATCGCGCACGCGGACCAGTTCAACATCACCGCCGTCTACTTGAAGGAAGTGACGAATAGTATCAAGCGAAGCTTGAACTTTTTCAGTGAGTGTCATAGTCATTTGCTTGATAATGAAATTTCAATCGGTGCAGATTGCGA
>JAQUOA010000009.1 GCA_028749215.1 Bacteroidota bacterium | reverse complement strand
TTGAATCTCCGTCCAAAGCGAAAACCATCAACAAGTATCTCGGCAAAGAGTACATCGTCGAGGCATCGGTTGGACATATCAAAAATCTTCCGAAGAGCAAGCTGGGTGTTGATGTCGAAAATCAGTACGCTTCAACGTACGAAGTGATCCTTGGGAAAGAAGAGGTTGTTGCGAAGCTGAAAAATGCTGCATTGGATGCAAAAAATATTTATATCGCAACTGACCCCGACCGTGAAGGCGAGGCAATTGCATCGGATATAGCTGAAGTGCTGGAATCTGAAGAGAAAAAAATTTTCCGTGTGCTGTTTCATGAAATCACGCCAACGGGAGTTCAGGAAGGAATGAATAATCCGCACAAGGTTGATAAAAATCTCGTGGAATCGCAGCGTGCCCGGCGCGCGATGGACCGCTTGGTGGGCTACAAAGTCAGTCCGTTTTTGTGGAGGACGGTTTATTACGGATTGTCGGCGGGGCGCGTACAATCGGTAGCGTTGCGATTGATTTGCGAACGTGAAGAAGAAGTGAAAGCATTTATTCCGGAAGAGTACTGGTCAATCACCGGCGAATTTAAAACGGAAAAATCCGATCCATTCTTTGCAAAACTTTTTAAAGTTGCCGGCAGTGAACCGAAAATTCCGGATACGACGACCGCTGAAGGATATGTCAGCGACATTCAGAAACAAAAATATTCTATTTCCGATGTTCAAAAGAAACTTGTCAAACGGAATCCGAACCCGCCTTTTATTACCAGTACATTACAGCAGGAAGCAGCCGGCCGCCTGAGATTATCCGCCAAGCGAACCATGATGCTGGCGCAAAAATTGTACGAAGGTATCGATCTTGGTGATGAAGGTACAGTTGGTCTCATTACATACATGAGAACCGATTCGACACGCTTAAGTGATGATGCCGTAGCATCGGTGCGTGAATATATTTATTCCAACTATGGTGCAGAGTATGTACCGAAAGAGGCGCGGACATTCAAAAAGGGAAAATCGTCGCAAGATGCACATGAAGCAATTCGTCCCACATCGATAAAGTTTACTCCGAAACATGTAAAAAAGTACCTTGAAAAAGAAATGTATGCGTTGTATGAATTGATTTGGAATCGCTTTGTTGCATCACAAATGTCTCATGCAACATTCGATCAGCTGACAGTTGATATCACCGGAGGGGACTACACGTTCCGGGCGACCGGATCTATTCCAGTCTTTCGCGGATTTTTACAAGTGTACGATGATGTAAAAGAAGAAAAGGGAATTGAGGATGATGAAGATCCGACCTCAAAGATTCCCGCCAATCTTGTTGCCGGGCAGCATACAACACTTCAAAACGTGCTTCCAAAGCAGCATTTTACTAAACCGCCTGCACGATTTACAGAAGCAAGTTTGGTAAAGAAATTGGAAGAACTCGGCATCGGCCGCCCCAGCACGTATGCACAGATTGTGTCCACAATTCTCGACCGAAAATATGTCGATCAGCAAGAAAGAAAATTGTACGCTACCCCGCTTGGAATGACGATTATCGGAATTTTGAAAAAATCATTTCCTGATATTGTGAATTATAAATTCACCGCGTTGATGGAAGATGAACTGGAAACGATTGCGAACGGGAAAAACACCTACGTCCAAGTGCTGGATGATTTTTATAAACCGTTCAGCCATTCGTTGGAACATTTGAATGAACAGGTAAATAAAATAAAGAAATCGTTGCAGCAGGATGCCGGCGAAGCGTGCGATCTTTGCGGCAAACCGATGATTATTAAATGGGGAAGATATGGACAATTCAAAGCGTGTTCCGGATATCCGACATGTAAGAATAGAAAACCGCTTCAGGATGAAACAGAAAAGTTTCAACACATGGAAGGAATGAAATGTAAAGTGTGCGGCGGCGATATGAAAGTGAAAGGGGGTCCATTCGGTCCTTTTCTGGGATGTTCAAATTATCCAAAGTGCACCAATACCCAGCCGATTACGACAGGTGTAAAATGTCCGAAGTGCAAAGACGGCGATATTATTGAAAGCAAAACACGAAGGAAGCGGGCGTACTTTCGATGCTCGAACGCGTCGGGTGAAAATAAAACGTGCGACTTTATTTCGTGGGAAATGCCGGTGATGAAACCATGCAAGCATTGCGGGAACAGCTACCTTACCAAAAAATCCACAAAACGCAAAGGCGATTACCTGCTTTGTCCGAATTGCAAAGAGGAATACTATCTGGACGAGCAGGAAGCAGCGGCGATAGCGGTGTAGTGACATTCATGCAAGAACTTATCCAATCATATCTCTCGTACATTGAACATGAGAGAAATTATTCTCAGCATACCGTCACATCGTATTCCAATGACCTTTCGCAATATTATAGTTTTATTAAAACACAATTTCCCGAACTCATCGACAACCACCACCTGGTGGACAACAGCATCATCCGTGCTTTTCTTGGGATGCAACTGGAGAATGGCGTTCAGAAAAAAAGTGTGGTCAGAAAACTTTCTACGCTTCGTTCATTTTATAAATTTCTTTCCAGAAAAAAATTAATCTCTTACAATCCGACATTAAGCGTCGTGACGCCGAAAGTGGAGAAAAAACTTCCACAGTTTGTCGATAAAGAATCGATGAATAAGGTGCTGTTATTGCCTGACGGTTCAAGTTTTGAAGGCGCGCGTGATTCTGCAATACTCGAATTATTTTACGGCAGTGGAATTCGTGAAGCAGAACTGATCGGATTGAAGGTTATGAATATTGATTTTCATCATCAAACCTTGAAAGTGACAGGTAAAGGGAATAAGCAGAGAATTATTCCTTTCACGTCCAAAGCAAAAGAGTCACTTCAGCGATATCTTCCATTGAGAAAGGAGATCATCTCGCAACAACATTCTTCCGAACAATCGCTGTTTCTTACCGGAAAAGGGAAATGCTTATATCCGCAAAAGGTATACGGCATTGTCAATCACTATTTGAAAGAAGTTGCCGAAGTTCAGCAGAAGAGTCCGCACGTATTGCGCCACTCGTTTGCAACGCACCTGTTAGATAACGGTGCAGATATTCTTGCGGTGAAAGAGTTGTTAGGACATGAAAGTTTATCAACAACTCAAGTCTATACACATGTGACCGTTGAGAGACTTAAAAAGATTTATCACAAAGCACATCCAAAAGCAACAGCATGAAAGGGAAAGCTATGAAAGTTACGATCACTGCCAGGCATTTTAAAGCCCATGAAACGCTGCGAACCTACGCTTCTGATGCGATCCAAAAAATTGAACGGTACTACACCGGCGTTGTCAGCGCCGATATGATTTTAAGTTACGAAAAACCGATGAACAGCCTTAAAATTGCAGAACTCCACGTGGCTGTATCAGGGACAGTTCTAAAAGCAATAGGGAAAACCGATGATTTTGTGAAATCGATTGATGCTGCGGTAGAAAAAATTGGAATTCAGCTTCTCAAACACAAATCGAAACAACGAGAAAAAAAGAAAACGGTCATTCGTCTTTCAAAAGAAAAAGTCTAAAGGTTTGTTATGGCACTGACGAGCGGTAAGGAATATCGAAAAAAATCTATTACGGTTGGTTACTTATTTGACACAAACAAGATCCGCGTGAAACTTGAAGTGCTTGCCAGTGCGGGAATGGAAAATAAAATTGCCGATAAGAATTTGCATCGGCCGGGGCTTGCCATAGCGGGCTACGTGGATTTATTTACGTACAATCGAGTGCAGGTCTTTGGGAATACCGAAATGAGGTATTTGAAAAGTCTTCCGTTGGAAAAACGTATTGAATCATTCAATACGCTTTTCAAATTTGCCATGCCATGCATCGTTATCACCAGCGGTAATGCCATGGATCCGGAGTTGGTGAAGATTGCTGAGGATCATAGTGTGCCCGTTTTCCGTACACCCCTGGAAACGACCAAAGCGGTATATTTTTTAGGAGATTTTCTCGACGATCAATTCTCACCACAGACGACCATTCACGGGTCGTTTGTTGATGTGTATGGTATCGGGTTGCTTTTCATTGGCAGATCTGGAATAGGAAAAAGCGAAATTACCCTCGATCTGATTGAACGGGGTCATCGTTTAGTTTCAGATGATGTGGTCACGATTACAAGAAAGGGAGAAGGAATACTTTTAGGGACCGGAAGCGATCTTGTAAAACATTACATGGAAATCCGCGGTTTAGGATTGATTGATGTGCAGAGTATTTTTGGCGTCCGATCTATTCGATTCCAAAAACGCATAGAAGTGGTCGTAGAATTAATGGAATGGCAACCCAACGGAGATTTTACCCGCACCGGTTTAGATCAAAACACGATAACAATCCTGGAAGTAGATATTCCGCACATTAAGCTTCCAATTTTTCCGGGAAAAAATATTACAGTGATTGCGGAAGTAATTGCTCTGAACTATCTTCAGCGGCACTATGGTTACGATGCAGCGCAGGAATTTTCCAAAAAACTTGAAAAGCTTATTGCCCAAAAAGGAAAAGGCTCAGCAAAGCGTAATATTGATTATTTTGAGCATGATTTTGAATGATAACTCACCAATTTTTTTGCTCTCATTCTTGACAAACCAGCATAATTTTTATATTTTCTTTACGACTTAACATGTCCATAAATGAGGCGGGTGTTGGCACAAAAGAAGAAACTATTTTTCTATTCTGAAGATTCGGTTTCCTTTGTTGAAGCAAAGGGATATCGGTTGAAGTTTATGGCTGTTGTAGCTTTATGTACAATGGCGGTACTTGGCATTATCGGTACTGCAAACAAATACTATGGCGATGTGCTGGGTTTGGGGTTTACCACCGCAGCTGAATTGACTTCTGAAAATACACTTCTCAAAGAACAGGTAAAAAAGCTCAATACACGTCTTACCGAGGTTTCTTCATCTCTTCAAAATCTTGCACAAAGCGACAACCAATTACGAACAGCTGTCGACCTTCCAAAAATTGACCTTGATACACGCACGTTAGGCACCGGTGGTGTTGATGCCACAGTGTATGCAGGAATGGTTTCGAAAGATGCGAGTGAATTACTTACCTCAACTTCCATTCTCCTTGGGAAGATTGAAAAGGAAGTTGTTTTTCAGCGGCAGAGCTTTAACGATATTAGTCGTAAACAGCAAGAGAACAAACAATTGTTTGCCAGCTTGCCGGCAATTAAACCAATGGTGGGTACATACTCATATCACGGTTACGGGTTGAGACGGGATCCGTTTTTAGGAACATTACGGATGCACGAAGGTGTTGATATTCAAAATGACGTTGGAACCCCCGTGTATGCAACCGGTGATGGTATGGTTGAATTTTCAGGCTCGACAGGAAGTTCATACGGCGTATCGGTTGAAATTAATCATGGTTTTGGATATAAAACGTGGTATGCACATCTTTCAAAATGTGCGGTGAGGTCGGGTCAGCATGTAAAACGCGGTACGCTCATTGCCTACTCCGGTAACACCGGACGATCCACGGGTCCGCACCTGCACTATGAAGTCAGGCGGAACAACATTCAGCAGAACCCCGTTGAATATTTTGTTGATGATGTTGATTTTGAAAAGATTAAAGCGCAGTTAGCAGTAAAATAAATTTCAGGATTAATTTTTAAAGGTGTTGACGCAATGATTTGGACAATGGAGCTGGCTTCGTATCTTGATGACGCGCCATGGCCTGCGACGAAAGAAGAGTTGATTGATTATGCTATTCGCTCCGGTTCTCCGCCGGAAGTCATTGAAAACCTTAATGAGCTTGAAGACGCGGAAGAGCCGTACGAAAGCATTGAGGATATATGGCCCGATTATCCGACCGACGACGATTTCTTCTATGAAGATGAAAACGAGTACTAATATTTTTTCACGGTGGTAAAAATTCACAAGCGGCATTCCTATTCTACAACCCAGCAGAAGTTATGCTGGGTTTTTTGTTGACAACAGGATCGGTGAAAATTTTTAAATTCCAAAACATATATTTCGCATTGCTCTGCTCATTTCTCTTGTGCGGTACTATGGCGTTGTCGCAACCGTCGATTCACGGTGCTCAGCGGTCCGAAATTTCATCTTTAAAAATCTTTGTCGATGGCGGATTATCAGAAGGCGACATATCGTCGCAGATGATGACGAAACAAACTCCATGGTCGCCGCTAATTTTTTTAAACGAAACTCTGACAAAGAATTTAGGTGCGCCGCGAGAATATTATGACCCTCTCATTTTTTATAACGATGTGCTCCATTTGACTTCGTATTTGCACGATCGCGGTTACTTTGCCGCTCAGATTGATACCTCTCTTTCATTTCGTGAAGATGATAAGTATGTCGACATCACATTAAAGGTCATTTCAAACCATCGTTCACTCATAGATTCTTTTACCGTGCTCGGTGTTCAAGAATTTGAAAATAAACAAAGCGATATTTTTCGATCGTCGTTAATAAAAGTTGGCATACCGTTCGACAAAAATCTATTGATTAATGAACAAGATCAATTGCTACGATCGTTAAAATCATCAGGATACCCCCAGGCAAAGCTGGACAGTGTTTCGATAAAACGGTTTGCCTCAACCGGCAACATTTTTGTGCTATTGCGATTCAATACGGGGAAGCGATTTACCTTTGGCGAAGTTTTTCTTCCTGAAGAAGAAACTCAGGTTGAGCCCGAAGTAATCTTGCGCCAACTCGATTTTGCACAAGGAGATATTTATGACGAAGAAAAAAGGATTTCGAGTGAACAGAATCTAAATCGGCTAGGCTTGTTTGAAAATGCCAGTGTGCGTCCTGTGTTCGCTCACGACAGCGTTGGCTCGACGTCAGTCCCCGTTCACATCTCATTGCGTTCGCAGGAGCTTCAAGAGATTACGCCGGAAATTTTGGTGTTAAACGAAAACAACACATTTCTTTCCACTGGCCTTGGGCTTGGTTACAAACATCGGAATTTTTTCGGAGGTGCAAAAAATTTTTCAATTACCGCGCGCGGCCGTTTGAACTATGTTGACCAATATGTGCAGTATTTATTTTCGTCGTCGAAACAAAAGCCCACGCTATATTCAAAGGCTGATATTCAGTCGCAATTAATCTTTCCGTATTTCTACAGCAATAAAACAAGCGCCAGCATAACTCTGAGTGCCGAAAAAGATCAGCAGGTAGACTACACACTGACAACGCTAAGGGCAAAGGTCGGGTTTGTTACGCGCCTTGCTACCTATACTGTAGGTTCAACAGACTTTAATATTGAACGCGTTGATCCAGCGTACCGAACAGTGCAATCTTTGCGAGTTGAAGACACCACAAAACAATTTAACTTCATCGAATCGTTTACGCTTCAACGGGATAAAACTAATAACATTTTTTCACCAACATCAGGTTTTTTCCATTCCGGGACGATTGAAGAAGCGGGATTGATTTCGCACACCGCCGGAGGTTTCGGATTGCCCTACTCTGAATATTACAAGTTCTCATTCTTATTAAAGCATTACTTTGCCGTTTCATCTTTTGAATCACAAATCATTGCTTTAAAATTGCGGGGTGGATTTGCACAACTTTATAATTCAAAGAATACCACCCCGGTTCCATTGCCCCGAAGATTTTTTGCAGGAGGCAGCGGCAGTGTACGCGGCTGGAAAGACAAGCAATTGTCGGCGTTTGGGAACGATATTGTGGGAGGCAATTTTGCCGTTGAAGGCAGCATTGAAGACCGTTTGCAACTCTTTCCGAACAAGGGAAAATTTCTTTTTATGAATCTGGAAAATATTTGGTCGGTGCTGTTTTTAGATTACGGCAATACCTGGAATACCTATGCCGATGCAAAGTTGAATGATGTTGCTCTCGCCGTTGGATTCGGATTACGATATGAAACGTTCGTCGGGCCATTTCGGTTTGACCTTGCGTGGAGATTATATGATCCCAAAAAACCTCAAGGGCAGCAATGGCTGTACGAACAGCAATTTTTCGTAAACTCTTTTTCGTTAGTTCAATTCGGAATCGGTCATGCTTTCTAACTGGGATTCGGTCATAGGGCAACAGCATGTCAAGGAAATGCTGCAGACGGCGATTCGCCATGACCGTTTAGCGCACGCATATTTTTTGTGGGGAAGTGAAGGCATAGGAAAAGATGGCCTCGCTATTGAATTTGCAAGAACGCTGCTGTGTGAAAAAAATACAGATGCTGCCTGCGGCGAGTGTGCATCATGCAAAAAAATGCATACCCTCCAGCATTCCAATGTGAAATTTATTTTTCCCCTGCCTGGTGGTGATTCGGAGAAACAAGAAGAAGAAGGGGAGAAGTTAGAAAATGACGTGCTGGCCGAAGTTCGCGAGCAACTGTTGGAGAAAGCAGTAAACCCGTACTTCCACATTGCCATTCCTAAAGCAAAATTTATCCGCATCAATAGTATTCGGTCACTGAAGAAAGAATCGTCGCTCAGCAGTGTCGAAGGAGGGAAGAAAATTTTCCTGATATTTGATGCCGATGCGATGAACGATGCCGCGGCAAATTCATTATTGAAAATTTTAGAAGAACCGCTCCCTAATACTCATTTTGTCATCACATCATCACGCAAAGACCAGGTGAAGCCCACCATTATATCTCGATGCCAGATGGTACAATGCTCGATGTTGACAGACGATGAAATTGCAGGGGCTTTAGTGGAACGAAAAACAGTACAGGAAGATCAAGCTCGTTTTATTGCTCGGATGGCAAATGGAAGTTATCGTCGTGCTTTAGAATTGCTCGGAGAAGATCTCAATGCCCGTCGTCTTGATACCGTCGCATTTCTTCGTTCAGTGTTGGGTAACTCTTCGATTAAATTATTTGAAGAGCACGAAAAATATCTTTCAGGAAATAAAAGAGAAGAGGCAGAACAATTGTTGACACTCCTTCTCGTTTGGTTCCGTGATGCTTTTGTTGTTCGTGAACAGTGGACCACATCGGTGATGAACAGCGATCAACAGCGCGACCTGCAAAGTTTTGTTGCAAAATTTGCCGAACGAGATATCGACAAGTGCATGCAGGCGGTGGAACGGGCACTCGAACTTCTCCGAAGAAATGTGTATCTTCCATTGGTCATGCTCTCGTTAACAGTTCAATTACGTCGTATCCTTAATGCAAAAAACGTTTAAACGAATTTTAGTTACAGCGGCGCTGCCGTATGCCAACGGCCATATCCACTTAGGACATCTGGCAGGCTGTTACATCCCGGCAGATATTTATGTGCGCTATCAACGCCTGAAACGGCACGACGTACTTTTTATCAGCGGTTCCGATGAACACGGTGTTGCCATTACCATTTCTGCTGAAAAAGAAAAAACCTCGCCGCAAACTATTGTCGATAAGTATCACGAAGCAAATAAAGCCGCCTTTGCCCGTTTCGGAATACAGTTTGACAATTATTCGCGCACCTCGCTTCCGGTCCATCACGAAACATCCAAAGAATTTTTTCTCGATCTTTTGAATAAAGGATTTCTGAATGCGAAAGAGGAAGAACAATTTTACGATGCGGAAGCGAAAATGTTTTTGCCGGACCGCTATGTGGAAGGCACCTGTCCCAATTGCCGCTACGATAAAGCCCGGGGCGATCAGTGTGATAATTGCGGGAAGTATTATGATCAACTTGAATTGAAAAATCCCAAGAGCCTCATATCCGGAAAAACTCCTGTCGTAAAAAAAACAAAACATTGGTTCTTTAAGCTTGGAGATTTCCAAAAAAAATTGGAACAGTATGTTGCAGGCCATTCAGACGATTGGAAAGACAATGTCCTTCAGCAAACTCGCAGTTGGCTGAAAGAAGGTTTGCAGGAACGTGCGGTGACTCGGGATTTATCGTGGGGCATTCCGGTTCCGGTTGAAGGAGCCGAAGGAAAGGTTATTTACGTTTGGTTCGATGCAGTGCTTGGCTATATTTCTTCAACCAAAGAATGGGCTTTGCGTATCGGACAACCGGAGAAATGGAAAGAATACTGGTGCGATCAAGGAACGCGCTACATTGCATTTCTTGGCAAAGACAACATCGTCTTTCATACGATAGTGTTTCCGGCAGAATTAATGGCGAAAGGTGGATATATTTTACCGGACAATGTCCCGGCGAATGAATTTTTAAATTTGGAAGGCGGGAAATTTTCGAAAAGCCGGAATAACGCCATTTACGTCAAGGATATTTTAGAACGATACCCTGCTGATATTTTACGCTACACGCTTGCGACGAATTTACCGGAGACGAAAGATTCTGATTTTTACTGGAAAGATTTTCAAGCGAAGAATAACAATGAACTGGCAGATATCTATGGCAACTTTGTCAACCGCACAATAACCTTTGCCGCTAAAAATTTTGGAAACAGTGTGCCGCATCGCGGCGTGTTAAACGACCGTGATAAAGAATTGATTGGATATATCAACAGTGCACCGCAGCAGATAGGAAATTTAATTGAACAGTTCCGGTTTCGCGATGCAACAATGGAGATGATGAATCTTGCCCGGGCTGCCAATAAATATTTTAACGACAGTGAACCGTGGAAGACATTCAAATCAAATCCCGATCAATGTGCAACCACATTGAATATATGTTTGAATATTGTGCGGTCGCTTTCCATTGTTTTCTTGCCCGTTGTTCCATTCTCATCGGAGAAAGTTTGGAAGATGTTGAACGAAACGCCTACAGTCGGAAAAGAGCTATGGGAGAATGCAGGAGAATTAAAATTACCATCCGGTCATACATTAGGACAATCGGAAATTCTATTTACAAAAATCGAGGATAGCGTCATCGAACAAGAACTTCAACAATTAGGGCATGCATCGGACGGCAACACGGCCACCGGTGCAGAACAAACAACGTACACTCCGCTGAAACCACAAATTACTTACGATGATTTTGCGAAAGTAGATTTGCGCGTTGCTAAAATTCTGGTCGCGGAAGCTGTGCCAAAATCAAAAAAATTAATTAAACTTCAGATTGATTTAGGATTTGAAAAACGCCAGATCGTTGCAGGCATTGCGGAAAAAGTTATGCCGGATCAATTGATCGGAAAAACAATTATTGTCGTGGCAAATCTTGCGCCGGCAAAATTGATGGGAGTCGAATCGCAGGGAATGCTGTTGGCAACAGCAGGCGACGGCGAAAATTTTGCATTACTTACTCTATCAAAAGATGTTCAACAAGGAATCGGAATAAAATGATTGTCGTAACCGGCGGTGCGGGATTTATCGGCAGTGCAATGGTTGCCAAACTCAACGAGAAAGGTGTCACCGATATTCTCGTGGTGGATGAGCTTGGCACATCAAGCAAATGGAAAAATCTTTTAGGAAAACGTTTTACCGACTATCTCCATAAAGATGCTTTTCTCGATGCTGTCACCAGCGATAAGCTGCCGAAGATAGATGCCGTTATCCACATGGGGGCAAATTCTTCAACGACAGAAAAAGATGTTGAACATTTAATGGAGAATAATTACCGATACACGCGCCGGCTTGCTGAATGGTCAATAAAAAAGAAAACCCGGTTCATTTATGCCAGCAGCGGTGCAACGTACGGAGACGGCTCGTTTGGATTTGCTGACGACGATGAAACGTCCTTAAAACTTTCTCCGCTCAACGCGTACGGATACTCCAAACAAATTTTCGATGCGTGGCTGCTGCAGAATAAACTTTCCCACAAAGTTGCCGGAATAAAGTTCTTCAATGTCTTTGGTCCCAATGAATACCACAAAGGCGACATGCGAAGCTTGGTGTGCAAGGCATACTATCAGATTGAAGAGATAGGAAAAATTCGTCTGTTCAAATCCCATAAGCCAGAATATAAAGACGGCGAACAGGTGCGCGATTTTGTGTACATCAAAGACTGCACTGAAGTGATGTGGTGGCTGCTGAATACTCCGAGCGTCAACGGAATTTATAATCTTGGTACCGGGAAAGCGCGAACATGGAACGATCTTGCCAAAGCAATTTTTTCAGCGATGAACTTGCCGGCGAACATTGAATACATTGAAATGCCCGAACAATTGCGCAATGCGTATCAGTATCATACCGAAGCATCAATTAAAAAATTATCGGCTGCCGGTTGTCCGGTAAAATTCCGATCACTGGAAGATTCCGTAAAAGATTACGTGCAGAATTACCTCCATCCGGAATTACGATATTTGTAAATATCATATACAAAGAAAATTACTAACACGATTTAATTATTAAGAAGGAAGAGCAATGAAGAAAAAAGATTTACTGAAAGAAGTGGTGAAGCAAGTTGATGCGACGAAGTTCGATTCAACTCCAATTATCGATGCAATGAGAGGGATGTCGTTCAGTTCGCGCGATACGGCGCGTGCAACAGATATTTTCGGGAAAATGATCGCCAATAAAGACTGCACCATTTTCCTATCGTTGGCAGGAAGCACCAGTGCCGGCGGATGTATGGATATCTATTCAGATATGATCCGCTACAATATGATTGATGCCGTGGTTGCTACGGGAGCGTCAATTGTTGATATGGATTTTTTTGAAGGACTTGGATTCAAACATTACAAGGGCACACCGTTTATCGACGATTCAATGCTTCGAAAAAATTACGTCGATCGCATTTACGATACGTACATCGACGAAGAATCATTGCAAACATGCGACGCGACCATTAAAAAAATTGCCGATGCACTTGAACCGCGTCCGTATTCATCGCGCGAATTTATTCGTGAGATGGGAAAATATCTGCAGAAGTACGGCAAAAAGAAAAACTCTCTTGTGCAATTAGCGTATGAACACAATGTCCCGATTTTCTGCCCTGCATTTACCGATTCCAGTGCGGGATTTGGTTTAGTAATGCACCAGCACGAACGGCGGAAACAAGGTACACCGGCAATGTCAATCGATTCGGTAAAAGATTTTTATGAACTCACCCAAATTAAAATTGAAGCAAAAACATCCGGCCTGTTTATGGTAGGCGGCGGGGTGCCGAAGAATTTTATTCAAGACACCGTCGTGTGCGCAGAAACGCTGGGCTTCGAAGTCCCGATGCATCAATACGCCATTCAAATTACCGTTGCGGATGTTCGTGACGGAGCCTGTTCAAGTTCCACGCTGAAAGAAGCAAGTTCTTGGGGAAAAGTAGATACGGTGTTCGAACAAATGGTCTACGCCGAAGCAACAACGGTGGTGCCGCTTATTTTCAGTTATCTGTACCATAACACGAACTGGAAAAAAAGAAAGAAATACGAATGGGCAAAGTTGTTTGAAGCGTAAGATTGTGGGAAACCCTCCGTATGTTTGGAGGGTTTTTATTTATTATGATTGCATTTAGGGGGAGGCGTAAGTATATTTTTTACACTTATAAAAGTTTACGTAACGAAAGGACCTTTATGCAGCGAGCTTTACAATATATTGAATCAAACAAAGAACGATATCTTTCAGAGTTAAAAGAATTTCTTGCGATTCCGAGTGTCAGTTCTCAATCAACTCACAATGGAGATATGCAGCGATGCGCGCAGTGGGTCGCCGACCACATGCGCACGATCGGTATGCAAAATGTGAAAGTGATGCCGACGCCGGGTCATCCCGTAGTGTACAGCGAATGGTTGGGCGCTCCCGGTGCCCCGACAGTGTTACTGTACGGTCATTATGATGTGCAGCCTGTTGATCCGCTCAATTTGTGGACTTCGCCTCCGTTTGAAATGACCATTCGCGGCGAACAAATTTTTGCGCGTGGTGCTGCCGATGATAAGGGACAAGTCTTCATTCATTTCAAAAGTATCGAAGCAATTATGAAGCAGTCCGGAAAATTGCCAGTCAATATTAAAATGTTGATTGAGGGAGAGGAAGAGGTCGGCAGCGAGAACCTCGATAATTTTGTGAAGGATCATACAGAGTTGCTGAAAGCTGACCTTGTGTTGATTTCTGATTCCAGCATGTTTGCCAAAGATGTTCCTTCAATTTGTTATGCGCTGCGCGGGCTGTCGTATCTTGAAATAGAAGTGACAGGCCCGAACAAGGATTTACATTCCGGATCATTCGGCGGTTCTGTGCATAATCCGATTCAGGCGCTGAGCGAGATGATTGCATCGCTTCACGATAAGAATGGAAAAGTGACCATTCCGGGCTTTTACAACAAGGTTCGTGCGTTGAGCAAAGCAGAACGAACCGCATTCGCAAAGCTTCCCTTCAAAGAAAAAGAATACGCCAAAGATCTTGGAGTGAAAGAATTGTACGGCGAAAAAGGTTTCTCATCACTCGAGCGAGTATGGGCTCGGCCGACATTAGAGTGTAACGGTATTTGGGGCGGTTATACCGGCGAAGGGGCAAAGACAGTTCTTCCATCAAAAGCGTTTGCAAAAATTTCGTGTCGATTAGTTCCTGATCAAGATTCCGCAAGCATCGCAAAAATGGTAGAAAAACATCTCAAGAAAATTGCTCCGAAGACAATTCAAATCCAAGTTCGAAATCTCCATGGCGGTGAGGCAGCAATTACACCCATCAATAGTCCCGGAGTGCAGGCAGCGATAGTTGCTTTGGAGAAAGGATTTGGAAAGAAACCGCTCTACCAGCGAGAAGGTGGCTCGATTCCGATTGTTGTTCAATTTAAAAAACTTCTTGGCTTGGATACAGTGCTGTTAGGTTTTGGGCTGCCGGATGAGAATGCGCATTCGCCGAATGAATTTTTGAACATCAACAATTTTTACGGCGGTATTAAAACGTCAGTTCATTTTTTTAATGAACTTCCCAATTTTTGGAAAGGTAAAAGTAAAAAATAAACCATCACAAGTTTTAAATTTCAAACATAGTTTTCCTGACGAAAACTTTTGGAGAGCAAGACACATTAACACCCTCGGTGGTGATTTCATATACCACCTTTTTTAATAATCTTTCATTCGTAAAGAAATCTTTACGATTTAGTAACATGGAATGTGTTTATTGTTGCATTCTTAATTCACCTATTCACCAATTAATTCCAATGAGGTACTTATGAAACTTGCTGTACGATTTCTTTTGCTGACAGCGATTCTTGCTTCGGCATCATTCAGCCAAGGTGTCACAACATCGGCGATCCAAGGACAAGTCTTGGATAAAGATGGAAATCCGTTGCCAGGTGCGAATGTAATGGCAACGCATCAACCGACGGGCGCAAAATACGGCGTAACGACGCGTGAAGATGGGCAGTATAATCTTTCCAATTTACGCGTTGGTGGTCCCTACACCGTCAGTGTTTCTTTGCTAGGATTTTCCAAACAAGGACACAAAGACATTTATTTACAACTGTCACAATCCCTTCGTCAAGATTTCCGTTTGACGCCGGAGGATGTACAAATTGGCGCGGTGGAAGTAACGGCAGAACGCAGCACGATTTTAAATGCAGCAAGAACTGGTGCAGCAACTGCAATTAACAGAAGTGCAATCGAAGCATTGCCAACGATTACAAGAAAAGTTCAAGACTTTTCGCGATTGACACCTCAATTTGCCGGTAACAATACTTTTGGTGGTATGGATAATCGTTATAACAATACGACAATCGACGGTTCTTATTTTAATAACTCTTTTGGTTTACAGGGACAACCTGGAGACAGGACCAATGTTGCTCCTATCTCGGTTGAAGCAGTCGATCAGATACAAGTTAATGTTGCTCCCTATGATGTTCGGCAAGGAAATTTTATCGGTGCCGGTATCAATTCAGTAACCCGCAGTGGAACAAATGAAATTTCCGGCGCGGCCTATTATTTCTTCCGCCATCAAGGTTTAGTTGGCCAAAAAGCAGGAGATGTGGAATATAAACCAGGAACATTTAAATATAATCAAGTTGGTGTTCGTTTGGGTGGACCAATTATTGAAAACCAATTATTTCTCTTTGCAAGCTTTGAAGACGAAAAATTGACTCAACCCGGGACATCATTTGTTGCCAATACCGGAGGACAACCGGTCGGTGGAAATACAACACGAGTATTAAAATCTGATCTTGATAATCTCAGTTCTTTTCTAAGCAGCAAATTTGGTTATGAAACAGGGCCATATCAAGGGTATAACAACGAAACTCCTGCTTTACGATTCTTAGCAAAGTTAGATTATAACTTAGATGAAAAAAATAAATTTACGTTAAGATACATCCATCTTGATTCCAAGACTGATGTCTTAGAATCAAACTCATCTTCATTGGGAATTGGAACCGGCGGCCGACAAAATGCAACCACAGCTCTCGGTTTCCAAAATTCCAATTATCAAATCGGTGAAAATATCCGCAATATCATCGGTGAATGGAGCACGACAATCAGTGATAATATGTCGAATAACCTTATTGCCGGATATTCACATCATGATGAGAGCCGCGATTCTAGAGGATCATTCTTTCCTTTTGTGGATATTCTTAATGGAGGAACGAATTATACCTCGTTCGGATTTGAGCCTTTCACGCCGAACAATGAACTTCGTTACAGCAGTATTCAGTTCCAAGATAATTTTTCGTACTACATGGGCGAACATCTTCTGACGTTTGGTGCAAGCGTCGAAAAATATCAATCGGAAAATGTTTTCTTCCCTGGAAAGCAAAGCGCCTATGTGTACAATTCGCTTGCGGACTTCTATGCTAGTGCCAACGCTAATTTAACAGGCACTCCGGATACTGTCACGCTACGACGTTTCCAAGTTCGATATTCAAATATTCCGGGACAAGTAAAGCCAATTCAGGATTTAAAAGTTTTGTATTCCGGTCTGTATGCACAAGATGAATGGCAAGTGACAAAGGATATAAGAGTATCTCTCGGATTGCGGCTTGACGTTCCTATGTTCGAAAATACAGGATATAGAAACGATTCTGCTGCTGCCATGACATTCCGTGATGAGAATGGAAATGCAGTTCACTACAAAACCGATAAACTTCCCGATGCAAATATTCTCTGGTCTCCAAGAGCAGGCTTTAACTGGGACGTTACCGGAGAACGAACTACACAGGTTCGCGGTGGAACAGGTATTTTTACTGGCAAACCGGCGTATGTTTGGATTTCGAATCAAATCGGAAACAATGGTGTGTTGACTGGATTTGATCAGTACGATAATACAAAGCTTCGACCGTTTAATCCTGATCCTGATCATTATAAACCTGCTACTGTAAATGGTACGCCTGCTGCAAACTACGAATTGGCATTAACCGATCCCAATTTTAAATTCCCACAGTTGTGGAGAAGCAATATTGCAGTCGATCAGAAATTACCGTTCGACCTGGTTGGAACAGCGGAATTTTTATACGGAAGAGATGTTAATGGAATTTATTACATCAACGCAAACCTGCCTAAAGCAGATACGGTTTTTGTCGGTGTTGATAACAGGCCACGCTGGAAAGCGGGAACCAATCCTGACCGTATCAACAAAAATGTTCCAGATGCTATTGTTATGAAAAATGAAAATACCGGATATTCGTATTCACTGTCCTTCTCATTAGAAAAACCTTTTGCTGACGGTTGGTTTGCTAAAGCAGCATATAATTATGGTATTTCCAAAAATACGGTGGATCCGGGTTCAATTGCGTCAGGATCTTGGTACGGTAATGCTATGAGCGGTGATCCGAATAATCCTGGAGTTGGATTTGCAGCAACATCGCCCGGCCACCGGGTTTTTGCAACGGTATCCTACCGCGCAGATTATTTTGATATAGGTGCGACAACAATTTCAGTTTTCTGGGAAGGCCGTACGCTCGGCTATATTAACGGCGTTGCAAGTACCAATGCAAGTTATGTGTATGGAGGAGATTTGAATGGTGATGCTGGTACAGCAAATGATTTGATCTATATTCCTAAAAACCAATCCGAAATGAATTTCAAACCCATCGCGGCGACCTCAACTGCGCCTGCGTTTACAGCACAACAACAAGCAGACGCCTGGGAAGCTTATATTAAACAAGATGATTACTTGAATTCTCATAGAGGAGAATATGCACAGCGTAATGCAGTATTTATGCCTATGACATATAGAGCTGATCTTAGTATTGTTCAAGAAGTTTTCACGGATCTTTTTGGAAAACGAAACGCACTACAATTCCGAATGGATATTTTGAATGTGACTAACTTGTTAAACAAGAACTGGGGACTTGGCCAGCGTTTGGTAACTACTACACCATTAGTTTCTCCGGGTGCAGATGCCAACGGCAAAGTTACGTATCAATTAGCAAAAGTGGGAGCAAGTTTAATTGACCATACCTTTGAAAAAACCGCTGGTATTGATGATGTTTACAGAATTCAATTTGGTGTTCGCTACACTTTTAACTAACAGAGCAGTGTAATACAAAGCCCCGGTGGAATTTCCATCGGGGCTTTTTTGTTTTTGGAGATACCAAAAAGAAGTTTTACCTTTACAAAACCTTACGGGTATTTAAGGCCTTTGAGATTTATATAGAAAGTGCTAAAGGATGAAAATCTATACCAAAACTGGTGACCGCGGTGAAACGGGGTTATTCGGAGGGGAGCGTGTGCCCAAAGATGCTCTGCGTATTGAAGCATACGGCACGGTTGATGAATTGAATTCAGTGCTCGGAATTGTCCGGTCATTGAAACCTCATCGAACGATCGAAAAAATTCTCGCCAAAGTGCAAAACGATCTGTTCGTTGTCGGTGCGGATCTTGCAACACCAAAAGGAAAGAAGAATTCTGTTATTCCCCGAATAAAAAATTCGCACGCGTCGTCATTGGAAAAAATTATTGACGCGCTGGAAGAAAACCTTCATCCTCTCAAGACGTTTATTCTTCCCGGAGGAAGTGTGATCGCATCGCATCTTCATTTCGCGCGGACAGTCTGTCGCCGCGCGGAGCGCCAAGCGGTGCGCCTGTCGCGAAACGAAGATATCGGCGATGCAATAATTATCTACTTGAATCGTCTCTCTGATCTGTTATTCGTCCTTGCACGTTTTGCCAATCATTGTGAGGATCATGCAGAAACGAAGTGGGTGAGCGGTAAACGATAGGCAAAATAAAGTCATTTCATTTTATCGCAGTCAAAAGTTTCTTATATTAAGAATAATTATTAAGATGTTAAGTCAATGAATGGGGAAATGACAAACATTTTCTCATATATGTTATTATCGTGAAAAGGATTCCATGTTAAAATTTTTCAGCAAGCTGTTTGGAAGCAAAAAAGAGAAAGATATCAGCGAGCTTCTTCCGTACGTAGAACAGATCAATCTGGAGTATGAAAAGTTACAATCTCTGTCCGATGATGAACTGCGCGCTAAAACGGCAGAGTTCAAAAATCGTATATCAGAAGCAGTGAAGGAAACGCGTGAACATATTTCGGAATTACACGATCAGCTGAAAGCCGAAACCGATCCGTACAAACGCGAAGATCTTTACACCCATCTGGAGGAGCACGAAAAAGAAGAAATTGAGATTATCAAAGAGATGTTGGATGAACTCCTTCCCGAAGCGTTTGCCGTTGTCAAAGACACCTGCCGCCGCCTTGTCGGCCAGGAATGGGATGTGGTCGGGCATAAACTGAAATGGGAAATGGTTCCGTACGATGTGCAGTTGATGGGTGGAGCGGTTCTGCATCTGGGAAAAATTTCTGAGATGGCGACGGGAGAAGGAAAAACTCTCGTGGCGGTTGCCCCAATGTATTTAAATGCGCTTGCCGGAAAAGGTGTCCACCTCGTTACGGTGAACGATTATCTTGCGAGGCGCGATAGCGAATGGATGGGGAAGGTTTTTCAATTCCATGGATTGACGGTGGGATGTATCGTACAAAACCAAAATCCGTTTGTGCGCCGGGAACAATACAATTGCGACATTACGTACGGAACGAACAATGAATTCGGCTTCGATTATCTGCGCGATAATATGGTGACAACGCCCGATGAGATGGTTCAGCGCGGCCACTACTACGCTATCGTGGACGAAGTGGATTCCGTGTTGATTGATGAAGCGCGAACACCTCTCATTATCAGCGGGCCGGTGGAAGTGGATGATCACAAGTTCAATGAAATGAAACCGCGTGTCGAGCGTTTGGTCAGCACACAACGAAATTTTATTGCTAAGATTGTCGGTGAAGGGGAGAAATTACTGAACGATGGAAAAACGAAAGAAGCAGGTATTCTCTTGCTTCGTGCCTACCGTGGTGATCCAAAAAATAATAAGCTGTCAAAAATGTTCGCTGAAGGCGCGCCGAAAAAATTGATGATCCAGACCGAAGCGGAATACATGGCGGAGCAGAATAAACGGATGCACGAGATTGATGATGAGTTGTATTATTCGATCGACGAAAAAAATCATTCCATCGATCTTACGGAAAAAGGGCGTGAGTATTTGGCAAGCGGCGGCGACAAGGACATGTTTATCCTTCCCGACATTGCGACCGACATCAGTCTTCTGGAGAATGAAGATTCGTTAAGTGCGGAAGAAAAACAGCTGAAGAAAGATGAGCTGAATAAGTTATACGCGGAGCGAAGCGACCGTGTGCACACAGTTCGTCAATTACTGCGGGCGTATGCATTGTACGAAAAGGATGTTGAGTACGTTGTCACCGACGACGGCAAAGTACAGATTGTTGATGAATTTACCGGACGTGTTTTGCATGGACGGCGGTACTCTGATGGTCTGCATCAGGCAATTGAGGCAAAAGAAGGTGTGCACGTTGAGCGCGACACCCAGACGATGGCGACCATTACGCTGCAAAATTATTTTCGCTTATATAAAAAACTTGCAGGGATGACCGGAACGGCGGAAACCGAGGCCGGTGAATTTTTTGATATCTACAAACTCGACGTCGTTGTTGTCCCGACCAACAGACCTATTGTGCGCGCCGATCTTAACGACATGGTCTACCGCACCAAACGCGAAAAATTTAATGCGGTCATTACACACATCAAAGAACTGCGCGAAAAGAAACAGCCGGTGCTTGTTGGAACCACCAGCGTGGAAGTATCCGAAACGATCAGCCGGTTAATGACGAGAGAAAAAATTCCGCATAGTGTGTTGAATGCGAAACAACATCAACGAGAAGCAGAGATTGTTTCTAATGCGGGTATGGCCGCAGTTGTCACCATTGCTACCAACATGGCGGGGCGCGGAACGGATATTAAACTCGGACCCGGTGTGGTTGAAGCAGGCGGCTTAAGTATTATCGGAACAGAACGGCACGAAGCCCGTCGTATCGATCGTCAATTACGCGGGCGATCAGGGCGTCAGGGCGATCCAGGTACAACCAGATTTTTTCTATCTCTGGAAGATGATTTAATGCGCTTGTTCGGAAGCGACCGCATTGCGTCGATCATGACAAAAATGGGTGCAGAAGAGGGGGAAGTAATCGAACATCCGATGATTACACGCATGATTGAACGTGCGCAGAAAAAAGTTGAAGAAAACAATTTCGGCATTCGTAAACGGCTGCTGGAATATGACAACGTGATGAACCAACAGCGTGAAGTGATTTATTCAAAGAGGCGTCATGCGCTCTTGGGCGAACATGTTGAAGACGATATTTACCAAATGCTCGAAGATTTTGTCGATGAAATTATTGACGAGCATTACGAGCAAGGCACAATCGACGAAATGAAGAATGAATTTCGCTCAAGCCTCCTCATTGATGTGCAACTGTCACCTCAGGAATTTCAATCGCTTGGAAAAGAGGGAGTGCGTCAGCGTGTGATGGAAGCCGCACGAGAATTCTTAAAGCGAAAACGGGAAACCATCGGCGATGACGCGATGACATTCATCCAAAAGATGGCGTTGCTGCAAGTGATTGACATCCGTTGGAAAGAACATCTTCGTGAGATGGATGATTTGAAAGAAGGTATCTACCTTCGCGCGTACGGACAGAAAGATCCAATCCTTGAATACAAGGGTGAAGCGTACCGAATGTTCGTTGAACTGATCGGCATGATTAACAAAGAAGCGTTGAATCTCATCTTCAAACTCTTCCCCGAAAATCAGCAGCAGATTCAACAGCGGCGGACTTCGCGTCCAAGCCAATTGACATTGAAGCACGACGCATCGACGGGCATGGGATACAAAGCAGATCATGCGCCGGTAGAAGGCGAAGCGCGTCAACCCCAGAAACCGCAAGTACAACAGATTATTGCCGGCGATAAAGTGGGCCGCAACGATCCCTGTCCGTGTGGAAGCGGCAAGAAGTATAAGAATTGTCACGGAAAAAACGGATGAAGAGATCAATCATCGCATTTATCATGATTGTCTCTTTTGCCGGTTGTTCCTCGTCGCATATACACTGGGATGCGTGCAGCAGGAAAGTTGCGCGCACCGTTGCTCAATTTCTATCAGATTCATCAGACGTCTCTCGCCTCAGTTGCATTATCACTATTGATGATTCAACAGGCCTGAGACATGAATTTCCTTTCCTTCGTATCGCGAATGCCAAGATTGCTCTAGGTCACTTTTCAAAACAGGAAATAGTTGCATTATGCCGGCATGAAAAAATTCTGTTTATCGATACACCAAAAACATTATTCCCAAAATAATTTACAGGAGAGCTGATGAGAAAAGCGATACGAAGCATAGCATGGGTGGTTATTGTTGCCGTCGTTGGATTGGCCGGAGAGAAAACACAACTACTGAATCTCAACAAAGTAGAATCTCGTTTGGTAAACGTGGTGACCGCTGTTCAAGCAAACCTGCCTGTTTCCAAGCCAAACGCTGGTGCGGTAAGAGTTGTAGCCAAAAAATCTGGTATAGAGCCAATGTATTCAGTGATTGTCTTTGCATCATCAACGCAGGGAGCGGAAGCTCTCAATATTACTCCTATGTCTTTTAACGGAAAGTTGTATACCGCCAACGTCACATACGATCAGCTTGTGCAGCTGAGCAATGAAAGTTCTGTCGCATACATCGAAGCACCGCGCATGCGATATCCGAAACTTGATAAAAGTATTGTGGAGATGAAAGTAGATAAGCTTCATACCGGACTTGTGAACAGCACAATATATAAAGGGAAAGGTGTTATCGTTGGTGTGATTGACAGCGGCATTGATTGGACACATCTCGATTTTCGTTCCCCGATTGATACAACGAAATCTCGCATTTTATATTTGTGGGATCAAACAGATGCACGTACGGGAATTGGACCGACAGGATTTAATTATGGTGCAGAATATACACAGACACAAATCAATGATGAAATAGATGGAACTCCGACCGGAGTTGTGTTAGAACAAGATATCAACGGGCATGGAACGCACGTTGCCGGTACTGCTGCTGGAAATGGTGCAACCTCCGGCGGCAAATATACCGGTGTGGCTCCCGAAGCTGATTTGATTATTGTGAAAGCAGGAGATGGTAGTTTTCCTACGAATCACATCATTGATGGTATTACGTACATACGCCAAAAAGCTGAAGCCGCCGGCAAACCGTTTGTCATTAACATGAGCTTGGGCGGACACGATGGCGGACATGACGGGACAACCCAAGAAGAAATTTCTGTTGATGCTGAATTGAATGGCAAAACCGGCAGACAAATTATCATCGCAGCCGGCAATGAAGGTTCTGATTCTATTCATGCTGAAGGTGTCGTCTCTCAAGGGGGTACGAGTCAAATTCAATTTAGTGTGCCTACGTATACGCCAATCTCTGGTTCTCAGAATGACTATATTGTATTAAGTATGTGGTACAAAGCCGGTGATAGTTTAACGGTAAAAATGACGTCGCCTTCTAGTGTACAATTAACGGCAACACCTGGAACGCATCAACAGTCCAATTCTGCTGATGGATTAATTGATATTGTGAATGCACAAAATGGTGTTAACCCGAATGAAATTGGAAAAAATTGTGAAATTACACTTGTTGATTTTGATCAAACGAAACCTCCCCAAACCGGCACCTGGACACTGACAGTGACCGGTTCAAAAGTAACACAAGGTGGTGCATTTGACGTTTGGATTGGTGGGGCGTCAATAGATCCTGTGAAGTTTACAGCCGGCGTTACACTTTCCAAACTCGTCGGTATGCCCGGCACGGCTGGAAAAAGTATTACTGTCGGTGCTTATGTTACCAAATGGAGTTGGACTGCAACAGATAACAATACATATAACTATCTTGGAACGGATCGGACAAACAACTTTGCTCGTTTTAGCAGTATGGGACCAACACGAGATGGCCGTCAGAAGCCAGAGGTCAGCGCTCCGGGGCAAGCGATTGCTGCGCCAATGTCGGCAAATTCTTCACCCAATGCGGCATTTCAAGTTCAAGGAGGCGGATACGTTATAGAGCAGGGAACAAGTATGGCAACCCCTCACGTTACGGGACTTGTTGCATTAATGCTTCAGGCAAAACCAACGTTAACCACAGCAAAAATTCAATCAATATTAAATTCTACAGCAAGAAAAGATGCGTTTACAGGGGGGACTTCCAGTGCACAATGGGGGAACGGAAAAGTTGATGCACAAGCTGCAGTGCAAACAGTTCTTTCTGTGCAACACGAAACGGCCCACATCCCATCGGTATTTTCTTTGCAGCAGAATTATCCGAATCCGTTTAACCCGACGACAAAGATCGTATTTTCTATTGCACAACGGAGCAATGTGACTTTAAAAATATATTCGACGCTTGGTAAAGAAGTCGCCACGTTGGTCAATGATCAATTAGAGTCAGGTGAATACTCAATATCCTTCGATGCTACGGATCTCTCCAGCGGCGTATATTTTTATACACTGAAGGCAGGAAATTTTTCGGCAAGCAGAAAGATGATGTTGATGAAGTAATTTGTAAGAATTCATTTTCGCCGAGGTCGCCGACCTCGGCTACAATATTTAAAAGATTGACACTGATAAAGTCATGCGATGAGCGACTGATGAGATAACCTCATCGTATGACTCAATAATTCAATATGCAGAAAAGATCATTGAATATATTTGTGGCGATCGTTGCCATTCTTTTATTGGAATGCGGTACATCCGGCGGAGGAAACATCAAGGAGCAGACACTTGAAGGTACCATTGTTGTTGTCGGCAATGCGCCGTTTGAGTACCTGGCATTGCAAACAGAGAAAGGGCAGGTGTACAGGCTGGAGTATTCCAAAGAGATCGAGCAAACGCTTTCAACGCACCAAGGCAGAAAAGTATTGCTGCACATTCAATGGGTGCAGCATGATACCGAGGGAACCCGCGCACGGGTCATGAGTGTTCAACTATTGTAATCACTAATAGAAGGTAAACATCGCATGAGACCAACTTTACATAGTTCTCGCAATTTTTTGTTTGTAATCGCCGCTGTTTTAAACATTGTTGCTCTTGCCTACGGGCAATCGGGAGCCGTAGAACGTGCATCGGAAGTACAACCTTCGTACCCCATCCCTGGATCTCATTTGTTATGGCGCGATGATCAAATGGTACGGGAATATTTTAAAGCACATCCGGAAGCAATACATCAAATGCGGCTTGCAAAGACAACGGCGTGGGGTTTTGTTGTCGGTTCCACACACTCGTGGAAGGCAGTGAACACTTCTACCAATGTGTTTTACAGCGTTGCGTCAACATGCCGCGCCGTCGGAACAAATTGCTACGTGTTCGTCGAAGACGCATCGTGGGGAACGAGAGTAACACAAGCATCGGTGGACTCTGTGACGAAGGCTTTCGATCAGAGCACGCCGGCAAATGCAGCAAAAGGAATTTATCAAACGGATGTTGATGCGTTTGGCAACCCGCCGGATGTCGACAGCGATCCGAAAATCATTATTTTAATGTTGGATATTCAGGACGGCTATAGCGGTACTGGCGGATACGTTGCGGGA
Organism: Bacteroidota bacterium; assembly: GCA_028749215.1. Taxonomy (GTDB): domain Bacteria; phylum Bacteroidota; class Ignavibacteria; order UBA10030; family UBA8401; genus JAQUOA01. The sequence continues at coordinate 5,798 of JAQUOA010000009.1, read as the reverse complement.
TATTTTCACAGCGTGAACGAGCTGCCAATATCGGCCAACGCCAACAGTAACGCTGCGGAAATTTATTACTTGGACTGTAATCCTGCAGACCTGACAACGGCCGCCGGCATCACCAACGGTATGAGCACAACAGCTCATGAATTTCAGCATATGATTCATTTCAATTATGATCAAAATGAAATTTCGTTTATCAACGAAGGGTGTTCGGAGGTGGCAGAAGTGAACGCCGGATATTCATTGCGCGATCAATCCGCATTTGTCGGCGAAGCAAATCATTACTTGTTCGATTGGCGGTACAATGATAATGTAAACGTGTTGAGAGACTATTCGCGTGCTTCCCGTTATACACTATATCTGCGTGAACAGTTCTCTATGAACATTTTCAAGCCGCTTGTGCAAAGCACGCTCACCGGAGCGGCCGGTGTCAGTGCTGCCCTGACGGCAATCAGTTCTTCAAAGACGTTCAATGATGTCTTGCAGAATTGGTTGATTGCGAATGTTGTGAACAGTACCTCTGTCAATAGTGCCTATGGGTACGCCTACCCCAATCTTTCACCGGTGTCGCCGAAGGTTTATTTTAATCCGAATGTTGCAAGCGTGCAAAGAACTGTTCAGAGTCTTGCAGCAGATTATGTTTCATTCCGTGCGGGTTCGAATCTTTCTGCGACATTTACGCTTCCTGTAGGTTCAACCTTGCTGATTAAAGCAATGAAAAAAGGAACAGGCGGAACGGCTGTTGTTGATGTGACGCCTAATACCCCCTTTACGGTTCCTGAATTTGGCAGTACCATTACCGACGTAACGTTTATCGTGATCAATACAAACCCGAGTTCGGCACAAAATTATACCGTACACGCAAGCGGCACATCGCAAGTGGTAGAACTGAAATACGACACAACAGAACCGACAGGGTATTTAGGAAATGCGGCGGGTGATACCGTGTGCGTGTGGTTTGACGCTGTTCCCGGTGCTCATCTTGATTCTGTACGTATTGCGCTTCGCAGAACTGGAACGGTGAAGGCATCAATATCAAAATACAGCGGTACTCTTCGACCAAGTCCAAACGGAACACCGTTAGCTACCGGACTTACGGCATCTGTATCATCCACGCCGGCAGTGCCGTACCCTGTTCCCTGGAATAATTGGGGAACGATTGACGTGCGGTCAAAAAATATCATTGCAGATCAGCCATTCACTATCTCAGTATTATGCGAAGGCGTTTACACCGCTGCTCCCAGAGTCATGACGACAGAATCACCGATACCTTCTATTATCACGAGCTACACGTATTCGACAACAAGTGCCAGCGGGGCAAATTGGTATTATTATTCTTCCAACAATGCCGGTGACAGCATTTATACGTATCTCATTCATGCGTATGCAAGTTTTATGGTTGATGGTGTGAAGAAAAGCATCGAGCTAGTTCCGGGAAATCTTTCACTTTCACAAAATTACCCGAATCCGTTTAACCCTTCAACCATGATCAAGTATCAATTACCTATGACCGGGTATGTGACGCTGAAAGTCTATGACATGCTTGGCCGCGAAGTGGCAACGTTAGTTAACACCACAGTGACGGCAGGCGAGCACAGTGTAGCATTCAATGCAACGGCATTGAACAGCGGCGTCTATTTCTACACATTAACGGCGGGGAATGTTACCACAAGTAAAAAAATGGTGTTCATGAAGTAATTTGTAAGAATTCACTGCAGCCGAGGTCGACGACCTCGGCTGCAGTATTCAACTAATAAAGTCATACGATGAGCAATTGATGAGATAACCTCATCGTATAACTCTTAAAAACAGCGGACCAATGTGTTCGCTGTTTTGTTTTTAGTTCAATGACAAATTTGTTTTGTTGTGCATATAATAATTTCACCTGATAAAGTCATACGATGAGTTACTTGTTGAGATTTTGCCATTCTCAATTTTCATCCGAAAGCTAAATAACCTCATCGTATGATTCTTAACGACTATTCACCGTTGCAGTGTTGGAATTTTGTCATATTCTCACTATGTTTTCGGATGAAAAATAAAATCATTCTTTTGGCAGTACTATGCACCCTCGGGATGACATTTTTTGCCTTTCTTCCTGCCCTCCACAATGGCTGGACAAGTTGGGATGATGGAGAGTACGTTATTGACAATCCGGATGTGCATGGGATGACAATTCAAAATGTCGAAAACATTTTTTCTACGAGCTATGTAGGCACCTACCTTCCGGTCACGATGCTGACGTACGCAATAAATTATGACCTTCATGGATTTGACCCTTTTGGATACCACCTCGTAAACATTCTCATCCATGTTGTTAATGCAGGATTGGTATTTTGGTTTGTCTTTCGCTTTACCGGAGGAGTGACGACAGCGTTTATCGTCTCAGTATTGTTTGGTATTCATCCACTACACGTGGAACCTGTTGCTTGGATCTCCGGCAGGAAAGATCTCTTATCAACGACATTTCAGTTAGGCTCTCTGATTTTATATTTGTCGTACCTTGCTTCCAGAAAACGAAAAGATTTATGGATCGCTTTTGGTTTGTTCATCATGGCGCTTCTTTCAAAAGGGAATGCGATAATGCTTCCTCTGCTTCTTCTTTTGTTTGACATCAATGCGAAACGAAGTGATCAGAAAGAGATGCTGCGTGAAAAAATCCCGTTTGTAGTTCTTGCTTTTCTTGTTGTTGTCGTAGGATTTATCTCGCAGCACAGCGGACACGCTTTGCGTCTTCACAATCCGCCATTTGCCAATGTACTCATTGCCAGTCGGGGAATTATTTTTTATGTGGTGAAAATAATTTTTCCTTTGCATCTCTCGAATTTGTACCCATATCCTCAAGATTTTCCAAAGCTGCCATTGGAGTATTATTTGTCTTTGCCGGGCGTTATTGTGCTGTTTTTTGTTGTGATCAAAGCAGGGAAGAAGTATCCGATCCTATTGTTTGGCTCACTCTTTTTTATTATCAACCTCCTGCCGGTATTACAGCTTGTTCCAATGGGAAGCGCTGTTGCTGCCGATCGGTACGTTTATTTTTCTTCTGTCGGGATTTTTTTAATTATCGGGGCAGGTATTGAGAAGCTGCTGCAATCTGAAATACTGAAACGATGGGTCATTGTTTCAGTCATGGTTGCACTTATGACAGGAGTTATCGTATTTTATTCAGCCCTGACTTGGGAACAGTGTAAAGTGTGGAAAGATAATTCTACCTTGTGGGAACATTTGCGAAAGTAACATGCCGACATCAAAACTGAAAAATAAAGTGATTGTCGTTATGCCCGCATTTAATGCGGCATTCACTATCGCCAAAACTGTGGCGGACATCCCAAAAGAATTTGTCGATGAAATAATTTTAGTCGACGACTGCAGTTCTGATTCCACGGCAGAGGTTGCACGTCAGCTTGGACTTACCGTTATCGTTCATGACCAAAATAAAGGATATGGAGGGAATCAAAAAACTTGTTATGCTGTGGCGCTTGATCATGATGCAGATTTTGTCATCATGATTCATCCTGATTATCAATATGACAGCAGAATTGTTCCCGTTGCTCTAAAAATACTGGAGCTTGGTTTGTGTGATGTTGTGCTTGGCAACCGAGTGCGGACACGAAAAGAATGTCTCGCCGGTGGAATGCCGGTGTACAAGTATCTTGCGAATCGTATGCTCACATTTGTCGAGAACCTTACCCTTGGCCAGAATCTTGGTGAGTTTCACAGCGGCTTTCGGGCGTACAATCGAAAAGTTTTAACGACAATTCCCTACCATCAAAATTCTGATAATTTTGTTTTTGATACTCAATTCCTTGTGCAAGCAGTTCACTTTGGTTTTGTCATCGGGGATGTTCCGGTTCCGGTGCGGTACTTCAAGGAGGCATCATCTATCAATTTCATGAAAAGTGTCATGTATGGCATTCATTCGCTGTGGATTATTGTAGAATTGTTTTTCCACAATATCAGAATCCGAAAATCGGCTCTTTTCAATAAATAGAAATAATTTTGAGCAGTGAAAAATTATTTAGATGATTTTTTTGTCTATAGAAAAGGATAACAAAATTTTACACTTTCTTCGAAGTGAACGCTTTTCCAATTATTTCCCGTTCATCCTCGTGGCTCTTGCATCATGCATGATGCTCACAAATCTTGGGAATCATTACCTTTGGCAGGATGAGGCACAAACCGCTTTGATTTCAAAAACGATTTTGGTGCATGGAATTCCCCTTGGCACCGACGGAAAAAATTTTTTCTCTCAAGAATTTGGTGCTGAATATGGAAACGGTTATGTATACCGATGGCATACTTGGCTTCCATTCTATATTGTCGCTGGTTTTTTTTGGCTGTTTGGAGAAAGTAATTTTATTGCACGCCTTCCGTTTGCCTTCATGGGAATAGCGATAGTCGTTCTTCAGTACTACTACGGAAATTTTCTTTGGAAAAACCGTCGCCGGGCATTTCTTGGAGCATTCTTGCTCTTATTTACCGTACCGTTTCTTTTATTAACAAGAGAATGTCGGTACTACGCGCCGTTAATTCTATTGACCCAAGCCAGCATTTTTTCTTATACCCTCTTTGTCCAAAATCGAAGATACGCCTCTGCACTCTTTGTTGTATCATCGGTGTTGCTTTTTCATGTTCAATATCTCTATTGCGCTGTTGTCCTCATGGCAGCAGGAATTCATCTCGTTGTTTTCCACAGAGATCGATTTATAAAATTTAGTATTCTTTGTTCAGTAGTAGTTGCCATTAACGTACCTTGGATTATCTGGCTTTCAACAATTCCTTACAGCAGTCGGTATAGTAACCAGTTCTATACATTTTCCGAAACAATTTTGGTTGCACAAAAATATGCAAGACAATTTTTCCACTATGTGCTTGGATTTTCTTTTACTGTTTTTACATTTTTGGTCATCTATTTGTACGCACTTAAACAAAAGAAAATAGAATTACCGTCAGGGTATCGTTTACAGGCATATATCCTCATAATACTATTTTCAGTTTTACTTTTTATTATTCTAATATTTACTGCACCAACTCAATTCTTTCGATACCTTGGCCCAATCATTCCTCTTGCCTGCCTCCTCGTTGTTCCATTAATAGTCAAAAGTTGGAATATCCATCATTTTTTTGGCGTCATTTCGTTTCTTGCTTTTTTTATCGGCAAACCGTTACCCTCTTTTTTCTACGAACTGACCCACGACTACGATGGACCGATTGAAGGAATAGTCAAGTACCTTAATACTCACGGAAACTTTACTGATACTGTTGCAATAACCTACGAAGATATGCCAGTGAAGTTGTATACAGGAATGCGAGTGGTAGGGGGATTGACGGGTGAACATCTCTCGCAGATCAAACATGCAAAATGGATTATCATAAGGAAGCATACTATTTTTGAACAAGAAAAAGTTATACGGCAGTATATTCGGGATAGTGTTGACCTTAGTCTCTATAAAGCAATTGTCATAGACTATCCGGATATTCCATTTGAAAATAGAGAAGAGCCAACAGAACATCTCTTTAAAACTGCCTCGCACCAAACCAATGATGAACGAGTACACATTCTTCAAAGGCTATGAGTAATTTAAAAGAACATGAACTAGACAATAACCGCACGGAAGAAATGCAGTATGGAAATCTGATCAATGCGCATAAACTTATTGATAGCACAATTAAACTAAATTGTACAAGTCAAGACATCATCTGACATTTGTGAATTAAGCGGCGACATTGATGTCAGCCGAGTTTAAGTTATCAAGCATTTTGTTCTTTGCCAAATCAAGTGAATCAAAAAACGTTTGCATCGG
>JAQUOA010000127.1 GCA_028749215.1 Bacteroidota bacterium | reverse complement strand
TTTGTCGGTGTATCAAAATCAACTCCCCTCTTTCCCGAAAAATCTTGGAACGATACACCCTGCGGATAGCCGCCGAGGACAACCATAATTTTTCCGGTAACGTCAATTCCCTTATATGGATTGATATTCTTCGCCGTAACGATAAATCCATTGCTTACATACACCAGCGGTGCAGAAATATTTATTGCGGCAGGACTTGCAATCATGTCCTCTCCGAAAAAATATTTTTTTCCATCAATTTCAACGAACGTTTTTGTTGGAATGATACGATTTCGCAAAAGCTTAATTTTTTGGAAATATGAACCGCTGTCACCTGATGGAGTGTACTCCCACTGCGCCATGTGAGAGGCAATATATGCTGCCGCACTATCTAACCCCGGCGAAGGGGTGTCGCGTCCTTGTAGTTGATCTGACGCGATGAATGTAAGGTATTCCCGTAATTTCTTTTCACTAATCTCATTAACATTTCCAAAGTGCGCATTACCGGGGATTGTTGTTTGTGCGGGCAGAAGGGAGAAAAGTATTAACGCTGTAAGAAGGGTAAAACAAAAGTGAGCTCTCATTCAATTTCCTTATTGTTTTTCATTTACGTTTATTTGTTTTACGAGTAGTTCGTTTTGTAGAGTGAGAAGCAAATGGTGCATCCTTTAAAACTTCAACATGGGTGTGAATTGAACGCAAATCTTCATCGCGCAGTTGATCAATTTTCTTGTGAAGCTGCTGCAGCATCAATTCCGATTTTACATTCACCTGGTAATCAAGCTCAGCTTTCAGGCGGTCCTTTTTCTGAGCACGATTCTGGCTCATCATGATAACCGGGGCTTGAATTGCGGCAACCGTTGACAGCATCAGATTCAATAAAATAAACGGGTATTCATCAAACGGTTTACTGATAATCTGGAACACATTAATTCCAATCCATAAAAACATAAAACCGCCGAACATAAAAATAAACGGCCAGCTTCCGCCGAACTCTGCAATTTTATCCGCCACATGGTCACCCATGGTTAACTTTTCTTCTATTTCATCATTTGGATTTTTTGATGCCAGCGATGTGATCAGTTCATTCGTCAACTGAAGCCGCTTCCCCATCTCTTGCAGCATGGAAATCCCGACTGAAGGACGCTCCATCAAAAATGTAATGAAATCTCCGCGGGACATTTCGAACAGCTGGCAATCTTCCAACGCTCTTGCCGTTGCTGTGCGGGCTGTATCAATAAACAACGAAAGCTCTCCGAGAAATTCTCCTTCTTTGAAAGTAGAAATCAACACTTCATTGATCGGCGGATCCACCGGAAGAAGAATTTCAACAACACCTTCTTGAATAACGTACATCGCCGATCCGGGGTCTCCTTTGCGGAAAAGGGTTTCACCCTGTTTCAATTTTTTTGACTTCCACAAACTTACCAGCGAAAGATGATCTTCTTCCGGCAGAAATTTGAAGATGGGAATTTTGGAAAGAAATTCTTTGGTAACCATTATTCTTTGTACCAATCTGTTGTCGGCGAGTAAAGAGTATTCAATTTCTTTTTTTGTTCATGGCGTTCAAATGCTAATTGAATGAGTGTGTCGAGCAGTTGCGAATACGAAATGCCTGTTGCCTCCCACAATTTAGGATACATGCTGATAGAGGTAAACCCAGGAATAGTGTTAATTTCATTCAGATAAAACCGCCCGTTCTTTTGCACCAAAAAATCAACCCGTGCCATACCGGCGCACTCTAAAATTTTAAAAGCTTTCACAGCACAGAGTTGAATTTTTTTGACAAGAGCTTTTGAAAGTTTTGCAGGAATAACGGAAACAGATTTTCCATCAACGTACTTTGCATCGTAATCGTAAAATTCATTCGACGGAATAATTTCGCCAAGCACCGATGCCTGCGGTTCATCGTTTCCAAGAACGCTCACTTCAATTTCCCTCGATTTCACTACCGCTTTTTCAATAAGAATTTTTCTGTCGTAACGGGCGGCAAGTTCAATGGCATCAATCAATTCTACGCGATTGTGCGCCTTGCTGATTCCAACGCTGGAGCCTTGATTCGGCGGTTTCACAAAACACGGATAGTGAAGTTTTTTTTCAGCGGACAGAATATAGTCTTTAGGTTTCTTTACATACTCGGAATACAAAAATGATATTCCGGGAGTTACCGGAATTTTTTCTTGCTGTAATAATTGTTTTGCAATCACCTTGTCCATTCCAACAGCTGAACCTAACACTCCGGCACCGACGTACGGAATATCCGCAAGCTCAAATAAACCTTGTATCGTTCCATCTTCACCGTAGGTACCGTGAATGACCGGAAAGATGACATCAAGATGCTGCGCTGAAAGCGGGAATGCCTGGCTGACATTCACCAGAGACTGTTTGCGCGGATCGGGAAGCAGCACGTGTTCGGGAAGCGATTCTAATGGAGAATGGTCTTTAAGTAACTGCACGGCATTCACGGCACTGAGCCATCGCCCGTCTTTCGTAATGCCGATTGGCACGATATCATATTTATTTTTGTCGAGAGCATTAATGACCGATGCTGCAGAAACAAGAGAAACTTCGTGTTCCGCCGAGCGACCGCCGAAGAGAATGCCGACTTTAATTTTACTGTTCATAATTCCATTGATCCATTGTCCGATTAGTTCATTGATTCATTTTTTCTTCACACCATATTTTGCCGTGTGATATGATGCGGCGAAAATTGCCAACAATTCGTTTGCTTCTTTAAGCAACAACTCCATTTTTTCTTGTTTTGAAATTTTAGCCTCAACGAGCAATTCTAACCACAACACCGTTTCGTCAGCTTCTTCAACAACAATTCCCATTTTAGAAATAAACTCTGCTTTTGATCTCGCTCTACATACCGCCCGATAGTTTGCAGCAACGGATGTTCCAGAGCGCAGAACTTGTTTACCAATCGTGCGGGCTTCTTCAGTCTTAGGAAGCGACTGAAATAAGGAAATAATTCTTAACGCAAATTTTTTCGATCGAGCTTTTAATTCTTCTGATTGATACATACATGCTTCGTTTGTAAAATATCACTGAGAAAATGTATCAATGAACCAATGATCCAATTAATGGAACTTCATTGATTCCGGCATTGAGTGCCATTTGTCATTCGGTTCAAAATACTGCCATAATGTCTTCGAGATGTTTCTTAGAAGAACATATCCTTCATTTTCTTTAACATAGCTCGTATCTTTTTGGTTTTTCGTAATGACACAAAAAACGTAATCGCCGTGAGGTGCACTGACGCAGACAACTTCTGAACGAGATCTGTCCACAAATCCTTGCTTGCCGGCCGCATGGATATAAGACGGAATTTCAAACAATGAAAAACCATCCCAGTAACTTCGGCTCATATTGCGGAACATCCGTTCGCTTGCCCACGGTGAAATAATTTTCCCTTCACGTATCTTTATAACAAGTTCCGCCATCTCGCGCGGCGTTGTGACGCCCCATCCAAATTGTGCTCGTATCATTTCTCTGCCGGGCGTTCGGGAATTCACTCGTGTGGATTTCAAACCATAATGCTCTAATAACTCATTAATTCTTATACCGGTTCCTGCAAGATATTGGAGCCACAAACTTCCCGTATTGTCGCTGGTAGTCATACTTAGCATGATAACTCTACTCAACTCAATGCGTGCGGAATCTTTGAATGCACCAATAATGTCATCGCCGGGATACAATAACGAATCTCGATACAGCAAAAGTGAATCATACTTCAGTTCTCCCTTTTCAACTTTATCCATCACACCAATCATAATTGGTACTTTAATCATGCTTGCCGTGGGGAAAAGAGTGTCGGCGTTGATTTCGACAATAGTCTCTTTCTTCAAATGATGCACGTAAATACCTGCATCCCCTTTAAAATCTTTCACCAGCTCCCGCAATTTCTTTGTCAAAATTTTATCGGATTGTTGGGCAATGAGCGGTGAGCAACAGACAATTATAAGAAGAAATACAATCCATTTCTGAAAAACCGCTCGTCTATTCAATGCGTTCATGAATAATGCTCCGTCTTATTAACCCTTTACTTCACCGCCAAAAATGCTTTTTTAAGATTTTGTACTTGGTCATCGGTGATCGTTTTTTCACCGCCAAGCATTTTTGCGACGAACAACATCTGTGCGAGATGTTCTACTTTTTCCATCTTAAAATAGGCATCCCATAAACTTTTCCCATACGTTACCACACCGTGATTTGACAAAAGAATAGCACTTGAATTTTGAACAAACGGCTTTAGCGATTCACTCACTTCTGCTGTTGAGGGTGTAGCGTACTCCGCAAGAGGAATATCTCCAAGTCCGATAACTACTTCGGGAAAAACATTGCTCGTCAAAGGAATTCTCGCTGCGGCAAATCCTGTGGCATACGTTGGATGGCAATGTACGACAGCATTTACATCTTCCCGGTTTCGGTAAACAAAAAGATGCATTTGTAGTTCACTCGATGCTTTTCGTGTTCCGCGGACATGCTGCCCGGCAAGAGTCACTTCAACAAGATCTTCAATTTGAACAAACCGTTTATTGAGCGACGTTGGTGTCGTCAGAATATTTCCATTCTGCAATCGCGCGCTGATGTTGCCGTCCGTGGCGGTGACAAATCCTTTATGCTCAACACGATGACATATGGTGATAAGTTCGGTTGCAATTTTTTGAGGCATCAGTTTTGGTCAGCAATAGGAATGCTTATTTGGAATTTACGTTAACGGAATCGGGGTTCGGCGCAATCCCTCGGACGATGTTACGCCGAGCGATTCGCAAATCTTAATTGTCGGTTTCGATCTGTTTAAAGTATAGAAATGAATGCCGCGAACGTTGCGGTCAATCAGGTCGCGCACCTGTTCGGTCGCCCAGTGAATTCCCACCTTCTCCACATACTCATCATTTTCGGCGCGCGAAATTGCACGCAACAACTTTGCGGGAAATCGTGCACCGAGTGCAAGTTCTGCCATGCGCAACAAACCTTTGCGCGAAGAGACGGGCATGATTCCTGCGATAATTGGAACTTTTATCCCGGCAATCTCGCATCGCTCGCAGAAGTCATAGAAATCGCGGTTCTCAAAAAAAAGCTGCGTGCAAATGTAATCCGCTCCCGCATCCACTTTCGCTTTTAAATAGTCAATCTCTTTCAGCCGATTCGGCGTGCCGGGATGTCCTTCTGGAAATCCTGCCACACCGACTCCCATCTTGGGGAAATGTTTTTTGATAAATGCAACAAGCTCACCGGCATGGGCAAAGCCGTCTGCGGATTGAACGAACTGTGCTGTTCCTTTTGGCGGGTCGCCGCGTAACGCCATAATATTTTCGATGCCGGTTGCGGTATACGTTGAAAGAATTTCTTTGATCTCATCTTTCGTTGAACCGACGCAGGTGAGATGAGAAACAATTGTCAATTGCGTTTCTTTTCGCACCCGTATCATAAGATCGTGCGTTAATTGACGGGTCGAACCTCCCGCGCCGTAGGTAACGCTTACATATGACGGTTGAAGCGGCGTCAGTTCCTTAATCGATTCAAAAAGATTCTTCGCCGCATCTTCAGATTTCGGCGGGAAAAATTCAAAGCTGAAATGCGGTCCTTGTTTTTTCAAAACATCAGCGATATGCATGCTTGCTCCGGTTGTACATAAAAAATCCGCGCCCTTGTTGCGGCACGGATATAGTATAGCTAATTGGATGGTTTATTTCAAATGCTACTTTATCGAGAATATTTTCTACTTCAACAGACTTTTATACACTCTTTCGGTCTCCTGTAGATCGTTTTCAAATTCAACCAGCTGAATGAGATCAAAGATGAGAGGTCCGAACGCTTTGTCGTGAAGGTTTACCATATCCATGTGCTTGAGGCAAAGTGTGACACCGTTTTTGTAATTTGTATGTGAGGATGTTTGTTCGGAATCTGTTTCAACGAGAAATAAAACATCGGCGCCGACGTTGCTGCCGCATCCGGGCCATTGGCACGTTTGGTGATCTCGGTTCATCACATAGTGACGAATTTCTTCGTTGTGAGCAGGTCCATTTTGTTTTGGAGGAGGCATGAAAATTATTACAACATTTATTCAGAAGATAAAACAAGAAAAAATTGTGACTGCAATATACTCTTTTTCTCTAGGAAGGCAAGTGAAAGATTCGTCAATAGATATTACGATTGTGTAACGACATTAAGATGAGCCGGCAATAATGTTATTTCAACTTTACGGATGTTCATACCGAAGAATTCGCCATCGCCATGCACCGGAAACGGCTGCTGAGATTCAACAACCATTTGTTGAGCGTCGAATAGTTCAACACATTTTTTTTTGCCATGCTTTCCAGTCATGACTAACGGAAGGACCGGCAAAACTTTCATAATAGAGTTGCCTGTAATGCCGCACACTTGAAATTTCCCATCGTCAGGTTCTGCGTTGGGTGTAAGTTCAAATCCTCCTCCTTCCCATCTGCCAATTCCAAAACAGAGAAGAAAATAATTTCGTGCCCAACGTTGTTGCTTTGATGTCACAGAAAGCAAATGGGGTTTATATCCTGTAAGCGTGTGCAAGAGCGCGCTCATGTAAAGAGGAATTCCCTTCAGCCATCGGATGTCACTCACTTTTTTTGCAACAGCGGCATCAAACCCTAATCCCACAGAATTAAAAAAATACCGCTCCTCTGTTTTTCCGTCAGCATGAGTAAGCAAAACTTTCCCTACATCGAATTTTTTTATCTGCGGAAGAAGAAATCGTCGAAGCATCTGATCAATATTGTGAGAGGCATTCACCGTGCGTGCAAAATCATTGCCTGAACCAACACTGATAACTCCAAGTGCTGCGTCAGTACCGCACACTCCGGTGGCAACTTCATTCACTGTTCCATCCCCGCCAACGGCTACTACCAGCGAGCTTTTCTGTGCCGCCTCACGTGCAAGTAAAACGGCTTCACCTGCTCTTGTCGTAACACACAAAGAATTTTTGTGAGGAAAAGTTTTTAATGCTGTTTCTAATTCGGGAAGCAGATGCTTCGCTCTGCCTCGGCCCGCGGTTGGATTGACGATGAATGTGCAGTGCGGGGTATCAGCCATTATTCGTACCGCAGAGCATCAATGGGATTGAGTTGTGCAGCTTTGCGTGCAGGATAAAATCCAAAAAATATTCCTACCATAGCAGAGAAGACAAATGCTAACGCTACCGAGGCGGGAGAAACAATTGTCGTCCAACCCGCCAAAGATGAAATCAAGTCAGAAGAAATAATTCCCAATCCAACACCAACCGCGCCCCCAAGCAGGCTGAGCACAACCGCTTCAATCAGGAATTGGGATAAAATATTTTTTGCTGTTGCGCCAATCGACATGCGAATACCAATTTCTTTTGTTCGTTCAGTCACAGAGACAAGCATGATGTTCATGATGCCGATGCCGCCGACAATAAGCGAAATAGATGCAATAGATGCAAGAAGGATGGTCAGCACTTGGGATGTTGACTGTGCGGCGTTGGCAATTTCTGTTTGGCTTCGTACGGTGAAATCATTCTCTTCCCACGACTGAAGCTTATGGCGCACACGAAGCAGATCGGTGATTTGGCTTTGCGCATCCGTCATTGCCGCTTCACTTTGTGCGGATGCCAGCGCACTACCGAAATATGTAACGCCCATTAACTTTTTTTGGACGGTAGAATAGGGGGCAACAATAATATCATCCTGGTCGCTCCCTTGCGCGGATTGTCCCTTCGGCGTAAGAACTCCCACAATTCTAAAGGGCATACTTTTTATTCGGATGACGGCTCCAACGGGATCGTTTCCTTTGAAAAGATTCTCCACAATCGTTTGTCCGACAACGCAGACTTTTGTTGCTCCGCGTATATCGGCATCGGTAAAATATTGTCCGCTCGAAACAGTCCAGCTGCGAATGTCAAAAAATTCATGATTCACACCCATCACAGCAGTACGCCAGTTTTGCTCCTGATACACAATTTGTGAGCCTGTCCGTAGTGATGGCGTAATCAATGCAACTGATGGACATTGAGTTTTGATGGCTTGAATATCTTCAGAGGTCAGAGAAACTGCCGTTCCGAAACCTGTGCGGACGCCCGATTGATTTGTCGAGCCGGGAAATATCAAAATTACATTTGTTCCCAGTGTCGCAATTTGATC
>JAQUOA010000126.1 GCA_028749215.1 Bacteroidota bacterium | reverse complement strand
ACGTTGAAGCACCGACAGCCATCAGCGTTATTCTTGCCGGTGTCCTGTTGAAAATGGGAACGTACGGCTTAATGCGCATCGCCTTTCCAATATTTCCCGATGCGGCAGTGTACTATGCGTACCCGCTTGCCTTCGTCGGATTCATCAATATAATTTACGGTGCACTTTGCGCAATGGCGCAAAAAGATTTCAAAAAATTGATCGCCTATTCTTCTGTCAGTCACATGGGTATCGTCATTCTTGGAATGGCTGCGATGAACACGCAGGGAATGCTCGGCGCCATGCTGCAAATGTTCAATCACGGAACAATCACCGCAATGCTCTTTTTGATTGTCGGCGTTATCTACGACCGCTCGCACACACGCGGGCTGGATGACTTTGGCGGATTGATGAACAAGATGCCGAAATATTCCGGCGTGATGTCCATCGCGTTCTTTGCGGCAATCGGTCTGCCGGGACTCAGCGGATTTATTTCCGAAGCCTTTTCGTTCCTCGGTGCATTTCAAACATTTCGCTGGCTGACCGTTGCATCCGCCTTCGGCATCGTCTTAACGGCAGGTTATATGTTGTGGACACTGCAGCGGGTATTTTTAGGAACACTTCCTGAAAAATGGAGCGGTTTAACGGACATCAACACTCGTGAATTAGTGATGCTCGTTCCGTTGGCAATTATCGTTATCGTCCTTGGTATTTACCCGAATCTGATGCTCGATGTTATGAACAGTTCGGCAAATGCGCTGGTGGATGTTTTAAAGGGAACAACCGGTGCGGCGATTGGCAATTAAAATATTTTGTGGTCATTCTTCAGCATTAAGCATTCAAACAGTTAGAACATAATGAATACTGATATCATAATAAAAAATCTTTCGTTGCTGACCCCGGAGCTTATCGTTACCGGCACGCTGTGCTTCGTTCTTCTTGGTCATGCGTTCGACCGAAAAAATTCACAACTGTACGTATTGCTTTCTTTTGCGGGAATGTTGACGGCGTTGTTTACTCTGACATCGTACATCGGTGTCAAAAGTTCAGTCTTCAGCGGAATGTTGAATGTCGATCCGTTTGCGACGTACTTCAAAATTGTCATTGTGTTTGCAACGCTGGTCATCCTGGTGATGTCCCGCTTTTCAGATGAAGTGAACAATGAAACCGAAACAGTTGGGGAATATTATTTTCTTATTCTTTCTATGTGCTTAGGGATGATGTTCATGGTCGGCGCATCAAATTTGATTATGATGTACCTATCGCTTGAAATGACCGGACTCACGGCATATGTCGCATCCGGTTTCACGCGCAAGGCAAAAGATTCTTCGGAAGCGTCGTTAAAATATTTACTCTACGGCGCATTCTCTTCCGGCGTCATGCTCTACGGTATCTCATTGATTTACGGGTTGACAGGAACGCTCAACATCGCCGGAATCAATCATGTGTTGCTGCAAGGGAGTGCCAATGGATGGGCATTGTCGATCGCATCAATTTTTATCATCGTCGGATTTGGATATAAAATTTCTGCAGTTCCATTTCATTACTGGACACCTGATGTCTATGAAGGTGCACCTGTGACGATCACGGCATTTCTTTCCGTCGCATCCAAAGCGGCAGGATTTGCAATGATGATGCGCGCATTCAAAGTAATGTTCATCGATTCTTCGGCAGTGAGTGTCTTGGCAGGAACATGGACATTCATTCATGGCGTGCAGATACAGAATGTGTTAATTATACTTTCGGTTTTGACGATGACGTTAGGAAATCTAGTAGCGCTCTGGCAGGACAATATGAAGCGTCTGCTAGCCTATTCCAGTATTGCGCAAGCGGGGTACATGCTGCTTGGCTTGGCAGTGTTGAGTAATGACGGTTTTGCCGCGGTGATGATTTATTTTGTGGTCTATCTCTTTATGAATCTTGGTGCTTTTTATGTGGTGATGTTGATTTCGAATAAGATTAACAGCGAACACATCGACAAGTACAAAGGTCTTGGTAGAAAGTCGCCGTTCCTTTCCGTAGCACTCGCAGTTTTTCTCATCTCTTTGACAGGACTTCCGCCGACCGCAGGGTTTATTGGGAAGTGGATGATATTTCTTTCGCTTATCAATGCAAAGATGATTGCACTGGCAATTATCGGTGTTCTCAACAGCGTCATTTCGTTATACTATTACGTTCGGGTTATCCGCAATATGTTCCTGCGCGATGAACAGGAAGCAGGTGAACGGATGACATTTCCTTATGCGCAGCAGATTCTTTTGTTGTCTCTTCTTATCCCCACGCTTTATTTTGGATTGTTCTTCAATCAGTTGATTGAGTTCGCGCAGTTTTCTGTAGCAATGGTAGGAGTAAAATAGGTGTGAAAAATCCGAAGTCGTGAAGACTTCGGATAGCCCATTACCGCTTCTTTTTACTATTCTTTTTCTCAACTCTCTCTACAATCATCCGGATTCCATCGAGCACCAATGTCGGTTCAAATTTGTTTATGACTTTGGATTGCTTCTTCATCATTTCCGAAAATCCGCCAGTTGCTATGACAGTAGGATAGTCATCTAATTCTTTTGAAATGCGTCGCACCATCGTTTCCATGGAATCCAGCGCGCTGTATAAAATTCCCGCCTGCATACTTTCGACAGTATTTTTTCCGATAACGTGATCAGGAAATTTGAGATCGATCTTCGGCAGCTTTGCCGCACGACGATGTAGTTCTCCTGCAGATGTTTCGACTCCCGCAGTGATGACACCGCCGAGATATTCACCGTTCTTTGAGACAACATCAAATGTCGTGGCTGTTCCAAAGTCTACAATTACAAGTGGGCCTTTGTATTTTACAAATCCCGCCACTGCATTGCATAGCCGGTCTGCACCGACGGAATCAGGATCGTCGTACAATACTTTGATGCCCAAATCAATTCTTGCCGAAACAACAATCGGTTCGATCATAAAATATTTTTGAGACATCTTCACGCATACATCGGTAAGATTTGGAACAACGGATGAAATCCCAATGGAAGAAATTTTCTTCAATGGAATTTTTGCGTTCTCGCAAAAATGCCGTACCAGTGAGCCGAATTCATCTTCCGTGCGGGTGACGAAGCTTGTGACGCGCCAGTCGCCAAGCAGTTTGTGTTTATCGTAAATGCCGATGACGGTATGCGTGTTGCCGATATCGATTGCGAGGATCATGTGATGGTTCCTTTGTTGTTATTGCGGATTTGCTAAAACAATCTCACAATAACGCTCGTTTATGTGTATGCCAGGCTTACATCGCCGGCAAGAATACTCCGTTTTGTTCCATCGTCTGTTTGGATGATGAGTCGTCCATCATCGGCAACATCAATTGCTGTTGCAGTGTAACTAAATTCATGTTCTAATACCGTGATCTTTTTCCCAAAAAGCAATGCTTTCATTTTCCAGTCGTTCATCAGTTGTGAAGAGGGGAAATGTGCCAGCTGTTCGTACCGCAGTTCAAGTTCTTCAAGAATCTTTTGGAGTAATGTGATCCGATTGATTTCGATACCGCTTTCATTCTTCAACGATGAAGCTTTGTACTTTAGATCTTCGGGAAATTCTTCTTGGTTCACATTCACACCAATGCCAAGAATAATTTTTTCAATCGACGCATTTTCTGTTGTCGATTCCAGCAACATTCCGCACACTTTCTTTTTATTCACCAGTACATCGTTAGGCCATTTGCATGTGGATGATAAACCGGTCACTGTTTCAATAGCATCGCACACCGCTAATGATCCTGCAAACGGCAACAAGGCTGTCTTCTCTATAATGAAATCAGGATACAAGATGATTGAAAAGAGTAAATTTTTCCCTTTTAATGAAACCCAATTACGCTGCATCCGCCCTCGGCCGGCAGTTTGCTCTTCAGCAATAATCAATGTGCCGTGCGGTGCTTTGGTCTTCGATAAAGTTTTGGAATATAAGTTGGTCGAATCAATCGTATCGAAACAGAAAATAGTTTGCCCGAACGTATCTGTCTTTAAATCTTTTAAAATTTCTTCTTTGGTCATGGTGCATCAAACCCAATCAGTGGATGGAAAGTAACCAAGCTTAGGAAGGTAAGTCAAGGGAAATTTTACCTTGGTGGTATCCTGACATTTTATTCCTTTATTGGCAGAAACTTCCCATCAATTTCTGCCATGATGGCGTAGCGATTTTTCTTTAGGCTCGAATTTACTCAATTATCGCCCATTTCATAATGGCACAGCGATTGCAATGTTAACAACCAGATTATAGTATAAAAAACACTTCTCAAATGAAAGGAAATATTATGGCTGGAAAAATTATAGGAATAGACCTTGGCACGACCAACTCGGTTGTTGCTGTTATGGAAGGGAACGAGCCGGTGGTGATTGCAAGTTCTGAAGGAATGCGAACGGTGCCGTCCATCGTCGGCTTTGCAAAAAACGGCGAGCGTCTTGTCGGACAGCCTGCAAAGCGCCAGGCAGTCACGAATTCGAAGCACACTGTTTTTTCGATCAAACGATTTATGGGACGCTTCATGAATGAAGTGACCGAAGAAATGAAACTCGTTCCGTACGAAGTTGTCACAGGAGAAAGCAACACCGCTCGCGTGAAAATCGGCGACCGCATCTATTCGCCGCCGGAAATTTCTGCGATGATTCTTCAAAAGATGAAACAAACCGCGGAAGATTATCTCGGGCAAAAAGTAACCGAAGCCGTGATCACGGTGCCGGCATATTTCAACGATGCGCAGCGCCAGGCAACAAAGGAAGCAGGAGAAATTGCGGGATTAACGGTACGCCGTATCGTGAACGAGCCGACTGCCGCAGCACTGGCATACGGCCTTGATAAAAAACATAAGAATTCAAAAGTCGCCGTGTTCGATCTTGGCGGAGGTACGTTCGATATCTCTGTTCTCGATTTGGGTGACGGTGTGTTTGAAGTGAAATCCACCAATGGTGATACACATCTTGGCGGCGATAACTTTGACCAACGTTTGCTCGAATACATTGCCGAAGAATTTAAGAAACAGGAAGGTGTCGATCTTTTAAAAGATCCGATGGCGCTTCAACGGTTGCGTGAAGCAGCAGAAAAAGCAAAGATTGAATTATCATCGTCAGCGCAAACGGAAATCAATCTTCCGTTCATTACCGCGACGGCAGATGGTCCGAAGCACTTGAACTTAAATTTGACCCGTTCTAAATTTGAACAGCTTGTTGATGATCTGTTGAAACGATGCCTTGCTCCGACGGAGAAGGCCATTAAAGATTCAGGCATTGCCATCGGTCAGATTGATGAAGTGATTCTCGTCGGCGGTATGACGCGTATGCCTGCTGTTCAAGAATTGGTGAAAAAATTCTTCGGCAAAGAAGGACACAAGGGAGTGAATCCTGATGAAGTCGTTGCCGTTGGTGCGGCAATTCAAGGCGGCGTACTTGCCGGCGATGTGACCGACGTTCTGTTGCTTGACATTACTCCGTTGTCTCTTGGTATTGAAACACTTGGTGGCGTGATGACGAAACTGATCGAAGCGAATACAACAATCCCGACTCGTAAGAGCGAAGTATTCAGTACCGCAGCCGATAGTCAAACATCTGTTGAAATTCATGTCTTGCAGGGTGAGCGTCCTTTGGCGATTGATAACCGTTCGCTTGGAAGATTTCACCTTGATGGAATTCCGCCGGCACCGCGCGGTATTCCGCAAATTGAAGTGTCATTCGATATCGATGCGAACGGCATCATGCACGTAGCGGCAAAAGATAAAGCAACCGGCAAAGAACAAAACATCCATATTACTTCTTCATCCGGTTTGAGCAAAGAAGAAGTTGAGAAGATGAAGAAAGATGCTCAGTCACATGCGGCTGACGATGCGAAGAAAAAATCGGAAATCGAATTGAAGAACCAAGCCGATTCACTGGTCTTTTCAACACGCAAACAAATCACCGATCTTGGCGACAAGCTCGATGCTGATACGAAGAAGAAGCTGGAAGACGGCGCTGCGGCTCTTGAAGAAGTACTCAAGAACAACGGCGACATCAAAGGGAAAATGGATGCGTTGAATGCGATCTGGAATGATGCATCAACAAAGATGTACGAAGCGGCAAAGGCGGCAGGGCCACAACCGGGCGCTCAAGCTGGTCCGCAAGAAGGAGCTCAGCAGCAGCAGTCTCAGGCCGGAACTTCTGAAGGAGGCAAGAAAGTTGAAAACGCTGACTTTGAAGTGATGGATGACAAATAACAATCCATTGGAATAGAATGAATGATCAACCATAGAAGGCGAGGCGAACCCTCGCCTTTTGTGTAATACACAAAAGCGCAATAAACAGTTGCGATCTCTTCAATCTGAAAAGGACCGATACCATGAAAGTTCTTATCGCCGACGCACTTCCTCAGCAAACCATTGACAACCTTGCGTTGCTCGGAACACAAGTTGTATATAAACCGAAACTAAAATCAGAAGAGCTTGCTTCGGCAATTGATGATGCGGAAGTGCTTGTCGTTCGGTCAACGGAAGTGCACGCGGATTGTATTTCGAAGGCTAAAAATCTTTCGCTCATTATTCGCGCAGGCGCCGGTGTCAATAATATCGATATGAAAGCAGCAAATGCGCGCGGCATTTACGTCTCCAACTGCCCCGGAAAAAATTCAATTGCCGTTGCAGAACTTGCCATGGGATTGCTCCTTGCGCTCGATCGCCGTATTCCCGAAAATGTTGCCGATCTACGCAACGGGAAATGGAATAAGAGCGAATATTCTAAAGCAGACGGCCTGTTCGGAAAAACGGTCGGCGTTATCGGTGTGGGACAAATTGGAAAAGAGTTTATCGTTCGCACAAAAGCATTCGGATTGAATGTGATAGCATGGTCTCGATCTTTAAATCAGGAGAGTGCCGATGAACTGGGTGTTGAGCGGGCGGAATTCATCGAGGAACTTATTCCGAAGTGCGATGTGGTTTCGGTTCATCTTGCGTTGAAACCCGAAACGAAAAAAATCATTACCAAAGATCTTATAGCTTTGATGAAACCAAATGCAATCTTCATTAACACGTCGCGGTGGGAAGTGGTGGATGAAGAAGCGTTATACGAAGCGGCGAAGGCGGGAAAGATTCGTGTCGGCTCTGATGTTTTTTCCGGCGAGCCGGAAGATAAAACGTCGCCGATGACCAACAAGATTGCATCGCTCCCGAGTGTGTATGGAACTCATCATATCGGTGCGTCGACCGAACAGGCACAGAATGCCATTGCCGAAGAAGTTGTTGCCATTGTGAAGCAATACAAAGAACGGGGCACGGTAAAGAATTGGGTGAACAAAGCAAAAGTGACGGCGGCAACATACCAGCTTGTGATACGGCATTATGATAAGCCTGGTGTCTTAGCAACTATTTTGAATAGCCTGAAAACAGAAAGCATCAACATTCAGGAAGTGGAGAATGTGATCTTTGAAGGAACACAAACAGCAGTCTGCAGTTTACGGTTAGAGTCGAAGCCAAGCGATTATACTCTTGGATTAATTAGATCAAGAACACAGGAAGTGATTCAAGCTCAATTGGTGGAATTATAATGGTAAAACCTCACAGGTTTTAAAAACCTGTGAGGTTTAATGAGAGGAGAAACTTATGATCGGCATTATTATTTGGGCAGTATTAATTCTGTTAGCCGTCGCATTGCTGTGGGCAATTATCAGCGGCAAGATGAAGAGTGAAGGAAACTTTGCAGCAATGTCTGAGTTTGGCAATTTGCAGAACCAGGAGAAACGGAACGCGATGGAAACCGTGATTGATGAAAAAGCAGGGAAGAAACGGTTTGAGCAGGAGAGCGGAGAGAAAGAGAAATTGGATTCTGAAAAGCATTAACCACAGAGACACGGGCGATTTTTATAAAATTGAGTCTAGGTATTCCCCTCTGCAGCGGGGGTTTGTGTGCAAAGGCGAGAGGGGTTAGGGGTGTGTAAGAATCTCGAAAGATCATGAGACACAAAATTGTTCCCTACAAACCAAAGTTGAAAGAAATTGCGAAGACGCTTCGCAAGAATAGCACGCTCGGTGAAGTTTTATTGTGGAAGAGATTACGGAACAAACAGATGCTTGGCTATGATTTTCACAGGCAAAAACCGATTGACCAGTTTATTGTAGATTTCTTTTGTCCGGCGTTGAATCTTGCTATTGAAATTGATGGTGG
>JAQUOA010000125.1 GCA_028749215.1 Bacteroidota bacterium | reverse complement strand
GCAAAACTTTTGTTGAGTGAAGGATTTGCCTGATATCCGATGCGTTGAATCTGCAGGTAGCCTGAAAAAAGTTCGACCGTATTTTTAATGTTATATTCCCATGTACCGGTGGTCATTCCTTTTTGTGCCACCGTAAGAAACGTCGCAAAGATAATGGCAAGCACCGTCAACAGCGACCGACGCTTATTGCGCCCGATGTTGCGCCAGGCAAGTTTAAATAAAAGTCTCATCGCTCATGTCCTTTTTCAAGTTCCTGAAACGAAAATATCCGGTCGCTGATTTTGATATCGAACTGCACGTCAAGGTATTCAAATTCTGTTTGATGTCCGGGTTTGGCGTCGTTGATCATGATCCATTTAGAGGGAATACTGCGCTTGCCAAAACGTTTAATGTCGGAGTAGTGCATGGTTCGGACTCGAGTTCCTTTCTCGTCATAGTATTCCGTTGTGGAAGGAATGTAATCTTTTTTCCTGATCCAGTGAATAATTTTTCCCCACACAACAGGGGCCGTTGGACGCGGAGTGAGCTCCAGCTTCCAGCACAGTTCGCCGTCAATATTTTCTTCGGCGAGAATTTTCAGAAAGTAATCGCGCACCAAGCTCGATTCGCGCACGAGGTCATCATTCGTAAAATCCGATCCATTCCACGATTGCAGCATCATAGAAGGAGGGACCTTGATGGTTGTTTCGGTGTTGCGCAGGTACATCCACAATTCGTTTTTCACTTTCAGCGTTTTATTGCCCGCTTCACGGCGCGGCGACGTAATCACCATAAGTGCTTTTTCATCTCCAACCCACCACGAATCCATTTCCATCGTGCGTGTAAAGTCCGGCGTGGTAATGGTCATCCTGAATTTGCCTTTGGAGGATGCCCCCTTCATTAAATCTTCCGATTTTGTAATGATTCCTTCGGCAGTTTCCGCCATGGCAAGGTGAAATGAAACGACCATACCGATGATTGCAATAATCGTGCGCATACGTATCCTCATTCCTTGTTAGATTTTTCTTCGCTGCTTTTGTTGGAGTTCCCACCGTTCAAACAAACTGCCGAGCTCTTTTTGGAAGAACGCAACGAAATCGTGGAGTTCTTTCAACCGTTCGTACACGGTGGAGTTTTTTTCGGGGAAGAGAGCGAATCCCTTATCAATAACTTTATGAAACTCAGCCGTCTGATCTAATTTTGCTTTTAAGAGCTGAGAGAAGGTCAGTGACCTAATGCGAAACGAATCTTGCCGTTCCCCCGGTACACGGATTTTATCAATTATTCCGGCCTCGATGAGCATTCGCGTCATCGTGCTGACAGACCCGCGGCTCGCCGTCAACTGCTCTGCAATCTCATCGGTGGAAAGATGGGGATGTTCAGAAATGAGCAGCAGTCCGTATATTTTTCCGGCAATGCGGGGCATCCCCGATTTTTCGAAGAAGATGCCGACCTCATCGGCAAAGTGCACCAGTGCGGATTGTGTTTTTTTAGGCGGCTTCATTTTGTGATCTCCCTTTATACTGTGTTCAATATATAACTTTTAGAACTTTCAGTCAATACTAAAAGTTCTAAATTAATTTAAATTAATTGCCTTTCGGCACTCCCGAAATATCTCACTTCGTGAATTGTGGATGAAATTACTGTAGGCACGCCTGCCTGTCGGCAGACAGGGATGCAAATCCGTGTCATAATGATAATCTGGAACGCTCTCGTGATTCTTTCTGTATCTGTTTTTCAATAATTGTTGCACTGGATAAAAGTTCAGACCGATCTATCTCAAAGTATATTTGTTTTTGAAAGGAGATAATTTGATATTACTAATAGAGATTTTCTAATATCGCTTGGAGGGCAGCAATGAAACTATCAATTGTTTTATTCCTCATGCTCTTATGTGTCAAGACATCTCATGCACAGTATTGCAATTTTCTTGGAAAAGATTCGGTGTACGTGCAGATTTCACAGGATACTGTTAACGTTTGGGATATTGGTGCGTGTGCGTACTGTTCTTCACAATTTGATATTTCTGTTAGGCGATCGGCAGATTCAATTTATGTTGTGCAAACCGATACTGTCATTCAGAAAACAACGTGCGACTGTGTTTATAATCTTAAAACAAGCATTGTTGGTTTACCTTCCGGTACATACCGGGCAATTGTATATAGGCAAAAATTAAAAAAGTATGGTTATTCATTTGACACTCTGATATTTGTCAGAGCAATTCAATTTCAGTACCTGTCCACAATATCAGCAAACTTTTCTTTCGGTGGTTTTCAAAGCGGATGCAATCCAAGTTCAGTTGAAGACGAAATCAGAACCCTTCCGAGTGAGTATATCTTGCTGCAGAATTATCCAAATCCATTTAACATAAGCACTGTTATAAAGTTTCAAATTCCAAAGCCTGAATATGTAGCTTTAAAGGTTTTTGATCTGTTAGGAAGGGAAGTAAGAACATTGATCAGTGAAAAAAAGATTGAGGGAACGTATAAAATACCAATTGATGGTTCAAACCTTACGAGCGGATTGTATTTTTATCAAATGAGAGCAGGAAATTTTACGACAACGAAGAAAATGATCTTGTTAAAATAATTTTACATTTGTTGTGATGAAAGGAAGGCGGGCTTATGTCCGCCTTTTTTATTTATTCCCTTCCGCAAATTTCACTATATTTCTTCCAATAATTTTGAAAGGAATCTGTATGTCCACCAAAGCAGTGCTCATTACCGGAGCGAACGGCGAAATCGGCCACGGGCTTGTTACACGGCTGACGGAAGCTCATCCCGAGATTCGTATTGTTGCCATCGATGTTCATCCTCTGGGCAAAGAGTTGAAACACAAATGCCATGAAGTGATCTCCGGAGATATCATGGATGCGACGTTGATTGACCGCCTCGCCGCGTTCTACGATTTTGAAACCATCTACCACCTTGCCGCCATTCTTTCCACCAAAGCGGAGCGCGAACCGGTGCTCGGTCATCGCGTGAATGTGGACGGCACGCTGGGACTGTTGGAACTTGCCGCGCGCCAGGCTCGGGCAACGGGAGAGAATGTGAAATTTCTTTTTCCAAGTTCCATTGCAGCATATGGCCTGCCGGATATCGCAACAAAAATGAAAACAGGAAAAGTACAGGAGAATGAATGGGTCGATGCGCGCACCATGTATGGTATCAACAAAAAATATTGTGAAGATCTCGGACGGTACTACAACTGGTACTACCGGCAGATTGATCCACAGCCTACAACAGGGCATGTCGATTTTCGTTCTATCCGGTTTCCGGGACTCATTTCCGCGGTAACGCTGCCGACAGGGGGAACGAGTGATTACGGCCCTGAGATGATGCACTATGCTGCACAAGGAAAAGAATACAATTGTTTTGTTCCTGAGTCAGCGACGCTTCCTTTTATGGTGATGCCGGATGCGATTAACGCATTACTGCAGCTTGAAGCGACACCTGCTAAGAAGTTGACGCAGGTAGTATACAACATCGGAGCGTTCAGCGTTTCGGCAAAAGATTTTTACGATGTCATCAAGAAAGCATTTCCCCGCGCCGTGGTGAATTTTAAACCGGATTCGTTGCGTCAGAAAATTGTGGACAGCTGGCCCGCCGATGTGGATGATTCACTGGCGCGCAAAGAATGGAACTGGAAACCGGAATACAATTTTCAACGTGCGTTTGATGAATATTTAATTCCTGCCGTAAAACAACGATACACAAAGTAATGAAAATATTTTCTGCCTTATTATTGTGTCTTGTTGCCGCCGGTTACGCTCAAACAGATTCATCCATCATTTTCGTTTCGGACACACAGCAGCCGCTATGGATTGAAACGCTCCGTTTGAAATACACTGATAACGAAAAGGCGACGCGATTAATCTACACGGCAATTGAAAAAGAATCGACAGCCGTTGCGGTGTTTCATCTCGGCGATGTTACATCTATCGGCATGTTCGATTCATACTGGCATGCATTTGACGACTTTCAAAAGAGTGAAAAAGCTCCAATCTATCCTGTCATCGGGAATCACGACTATTTTATTTTTTCCGCACAAGCATTGGAACAATTCCACAAACGGTTTCCGAAAATTTCTGCGACGTGGTACTCAATCGTTATCAAAAACATTGCATTGATCGCACTGAATTCAAATTTCTCAAAACTTACCGAAGAAGAACAGGCAGGACAGCAGTCGTGGTATCAAGAGCAACTGGGGCGATTTGATAACGACAGCACAATTCGAAGTGTTGTTGTCCTTTGCCATCATTCACCGTATACCAACAGCACAATTGTATCACCCAATGAAGAGGTGCAAAAAGAATTTGTTTCTCCTTTCATGGCTGACAAGAAATGTAAGATTTTTATTTCAGGGCATGCTCATACGTACGAACATTTTCAGAAAGATGGTAAAGATTTTCTTGTTATCGGCGGAGGAGGGGGATTGTTGCATCCATTGATGCAGGATAAAGAAGAGCGGTTCAACGATTTTTTTAGTAACTCGATGTCGCCGAGATTTTTTCATTATGTCGCCTGTGAAATTCATCCTGCCTCACTGCAGTTTTATATAAAAAAATTACAGAATGATTTTTCCGGATTTGACAGTGTTGATTCCGTGTCTGTTCCTCTTCAATAAACTTTCGCTTGGTGTATTTTTGTTTGACTTTTAATAAGTTCGTCATGCTGACGAATGTCAGCATCTACACCTATAATGAGACGCCGAAACAAGTCCCAAAGGGATCACTTCGTGATTCGGCATGACGTATCTTCTCAAATTAAGATACTATCATAACCTTCTTTCTCTTGCATCATCCCATCCCAGACATTATATTATTTATGGATTAGTGCTTTCCTCTCACAATTTTTTTCATCATTTATGGAAAATCTTTTACCACACCCGATCCCATGGTACATTGCGGGACCGCTGATAGGGTTATTTGTTCCCGCGTTACTCGTTCTTGCCAACAAACAGCTTGGCGTCTCATCATCGTTTCGCCATATGTGTGCCGCCGTGCTGCCGACGAACGTCGAATACTTTCGCTACAACTGGAAAGCCGAATCGTGGCAATTAATTTTTGTCTTTGGCATGCTCGTTGGCGGTTTCATTGCACGGCAGCTTTTTTCGTTGCCTGAAATGGTCGGTATTTCCGCATCGACAAAAACGGATTTAACGACACTTGGCATGACGACATTTTCAGGGTTGCAGCCGGCGGAAATTTTTCAATGGCATGCATTGGTAACACTGCGCGGTCTTTTGCTTATTGTCTTCGGCGGATTCCTAGTCGGATTCGGAACACGGTACTCCAACGGATGTACTTCCGGTCACTCCATTATGGGAATGTCGCTGCTCAACCTTGGTTCCCTCATCGCAACGATTGGTTTTTTCATGGGCGGATTGTTCGCAACGTACGTCCTTCTTCCATTAATTTTTAAATTGTAGGAGAGTGCCATGCAAAAACTTATCGTTTTTATTCTCGGCATTCTCTTTGGCGGAATTCTGTTGTCGTCGGAAGTGGTGTCGTGGTTTCGCATTCAGGAAATGTTCCGCTTCCAATCGTTTCACATGTACGGTGTTATCGGCAGCGCGGTTGTTGTCGGCGCGATCTCGGTTTTTTTACTGAAAAAGTTTTCGGTAAAAGCGATTGACGGAAGTGAAATTAACTACGTAGGAAAGCCGAACAAAAAATCGAATCTTTACGGCGGTATTATCTTTGGCATGGGTTGGGCATTGACCGGTGCCTGTCCGGGGCCGTTGTATGTTCTTTTAGGTGCACAGTACACTGTTGTTCTTGCGGCATTGCTCAGTGCGGTTGGCGGTGCATACGTGTATGGTCTATTGCAAAAGCGTTTACCGCATTAAAAGACGTTGAAGTAATAAAACTGAAAGGACGAACAGATGTTTGTCCTTTTTTTATGGATGCTTCGTTTGAGTGATATGTTCAAATTCCCGGTAAGCTTTTTCAAAGGCTTCCATTGGATGAAGTTTGCTGATCGGAATATAATGGCACTGATAGCCGCCGCAGTCGGAAACTTTTGAGCCCATATCTTTCATCGGCGACTGATCTACTTCATTCCAAGTCGCCCATCCGCACAGATAAGCCTTTGTCTTTGGCAGAATGGTTTTAGCGATTGGAGTTTTGGCGTCAATAATTATTAGAATATAGAATGGTGGTTTTCTTTTCTCTGCGTAATCCTTCCTGACTAGCAGATTCAATCGCTCGCTGAAAGGAAAAGTGGAGGCTTTAATTTCAATGTCGTGAAAGTCCATTTTACCTTTGTTGCGTCCGACCCTGTTCTTTTTCCAATCCTTATAAAAATATTCTGCAAAAATATATTCTCCAAGAACACCGGTCAGAGTATCAATCTTTGATGCCACCGTTCGATGAACATGCACATGGTTCACTTTTGCTTCCGCGTCACGAATCATCTCTTCAGTTATGATGTTGACTGGATACTTATCCATTGTAAATTATTTACGAAACAAAACAATCCTATTGGTATTTGTGCCGCGTTGGTTGTTTTTTATTCCCCAGATGTTCGAAGTCTTTGTAAATGTTTGAGCGTTGATGATGATGCCTTCGCAATGAAATCCGACCCGGATACCTAGAGGAACAACGGCTTCGTCGAGTTTTATTTTTCCGTTGCGTAGCTCGCCGACTTCAAATGCTACCCGTCCGCCGTTTTTAGTTATCCGGAATAATTCAGCGAAAACATTTCCCATCACTTCTGACCAGTCCAAGACAGTTTTTGACATAGTAATATTTGATGTAACATCCTCTGTTTGAATATTGTTGAACCAATTTCTCAACCAGTTGTCATCCTTGTAATTGACAATATCAAGAAACGGCGGCGATGTTACAGTAAGCTGGATGGTGTTTGTCGGGATGTATTTTGTTTTCCCTGCGTCACTGCAAAAAAATTTAGCATTCTTTGTAGCACCGTTAAGATTTATCTTCTGTTCCGTCGTTACATTGCGGAGCAGCGATTGAGTTTTTTTAAAAATAATTTTTTTAACGTCTCTATATTCCGGCCATTGGCGCAGTTTCTTATTGATCAGTTTTTGACTTTGGGCGGACACTGCTTGGTTTGGCGGGAGGGTATAGACAGAAAAAAAACCCGGCGAATGTCCGGTTAATCTGTTCGTTGCGACCATTCTAATCCATTTATCAAGAGG
The DNA here is from genome assembly GCA_028749215.1 of Bacteroidota bacterium. Taxonomy (GTDB): domain Bacteria; phylum Bacteroidota; class Ignavibacteria; order UBA10030; family UBA8401; genus JAQUOA01. The sequence continues at coordinate 1,042 of JAQUOA010000125.1, read as the reverse complement.
ATCTTCTTTCCGTGAATCTTTTCGTTCGATCAAATAATTTCTGAGCGAAATAATTTCTGCCAGCGTGTGTTTATGGTAAAACATTGATAAGTCCATATTAGCTTTGGCTGAAGCAGCGATTGGAATGGATGTTAATCTTTCAGAAAGATCATTTTCGTTTGGAATGGATAACCGTCCCTCGGTAAATATTTTACTCAACGGATTAATGTCGTTGGCAATAATATTTCTTCCCAGCAATGCCGCTTCTAACGTTGTGGTGCCTCTTCCGTTAAACGGATCATACACCGTATCACCTTCTGATGTAAACCGGGTGATAAAAAAATTTGGAAGCTGCGGCTTAAAACATGCGCGGTAACTTATTTCCTGCAATGACGATGCCTGTCGCTGCTTTGCTGTCCAAAACTCATTCGTATACCGCTGAATTATTTGTCCGTCAATAACAACAGGTTCAACCAAGGTGTTGACGAATTGAGAAATATTTTCTGCTACCAATCGATGAATCAGTGAAGATTTAGAAGCCGTTGCATTTGATCTTTTTGCATTTTTCATTAATGGCAAATTATCAACAACTCACACAAAAAGCAATTCCGTTGCAGTTATTTGAATCTCATGCTCATCTTGTGTACTTTCACTGCACACTCTTCTTGCCACAACTCATCAATGACTATGAAAAATATTCTTCACTACAGTATTCTTTTACTATCAATTCTTTTCGGAGCAACTATTGTGCAATCACAATCGAAGACGTACTGCAATCCGCTTAATATTGATTATGCTTATGCAGCAATTCCTAATGCAATAGAACAGGGGAAACACAGGGCGACAGCCGATCCTGTCATTACATTATTCAAAGGAAAATATTTTCTCTTTTCCACCAACCAGTATGGCTATTGGTGGAGCGAGGACATGCTGAAGTGGAAGTTTGTATCACGCAGCTTTCTAAAATCGTATCACAAGGTGATGGATGATTTGTGTGCACCGGCTACGGTCGTTATCGGCGATACATTATTTTTAATTGGCTCCACTGTTGAAAAAAATTTTC
>JAQUOA010000124.1 GCA_028749215.1 Bacteroidota bacterium | reverse complement strand
ATAATGTTCCGTCCGCATCAATTTGAAATTCTTTTATCATCGTGCAGTAGGTAATCATCGGCACGGATAGTATAGAGAGAATCTTTCCTTCAGACGACAATGTGTAAATGTCGCGGCGGACGCTCAGGGGAATTTCAGAGCGATATCGTTCCACCAGCAGAAATGTATTTCCTTTTGCATCCATGCCGATCATATCGGCGTAAGCAAGATCTGATGGAAATGTGAGCTGAAACTTTTTTTGAACCTTCGTCAGCGCAAATTGCAGCGACAATGCCGTGCGGCTCTCAACGCGCGTGAAAATTTTTTCATCGGATGCATTTGCCATTGTTCCGCCGTTATCAACAAAAAGAGACGGTGATGTGCCGAAAAATACTTTTTTCAGGTTGACGCTTCCGTCGTGCTGAGGCTGCTGGGCACTTTGAATCATCGGAAGTGCTGTCTCGCGTGAAAATCCAACGGCAAGATCCAGCGATGCCGGAAGATCGGCTTGCCGCCGTTGAATAACATTCCCGTTGATAACAGTCATCATCGGAAGATCGAAATCGCGAAGATACACGGCGTTACCGGCAACATCAAACGAAGAGATTGCATACACACCGGAATTCGTGACGCGCGGAGTAATTCCAAGCTCGTCGTATGTTTTTTGAAGGATGACGCTGTTCTGAGCTTGCGGAAAGAGAAGATTTATACCAATGAGCAATGCAAGAAATAAGTAGGATTGTTTCATGAATCAGTCGTTTTCTTTGACGTGAAAAATCACGGTAGTCGGAAGGAAGAAGGCGATGGCTGCCGTACTAATGGTGCGTAATAGTACCATATGATTGCTGAAAAAGCAATGTAAACAAATTGTCTTTGCCGACAAGTTCGTACTGTTTATTTCTGAAAATCAAATTTGTTTTTTCCGCTCTCCTTTTGTATTTTTACTAAACCACAGATCGCCAATCCTATTTTCTTCTCTGTCGGTTTACTCAATAAAAATTTAACTTCTTCGGTACTTCGCCTTACAGCGAAACCTTACGATATTTTTTAAAAATGCCGGATATGATCGGCAGAATGTTGTTTTTTTGGATTTGCAATGGCCGCTCCCAACCAAGACGATGTAAAACGATACAACAAAACCAAGCTCATCGTGTCTCTTGCCGGGATGGTATTATCGTTTACACTGATTCTCTCTATACTTATCTCCGGATACACTTTTAGAATCGAGCGCTTTGCTTTTTCATACACATCGTCCCCATATCTTGCACTCATTATTTTTACCGCCGTTCTCGGATTGATCAACGGAATTATTTCATTCCCGCTCGGTTTTTATTCAGGATATATTCTTGAGCACAAGTATCATCTCAGCAATCAGTCATTGCGGCAATGGCTGTGGGAGTCGGCAAAGGGATTTTTGGTTTCGATTCCGATTATTTTACCGTTGTTACTTATTTTTTACTTTTTCATTGTAAGTTTTGAATTGTATTGGTGGCTTCCGCTTGGCATGGTGCTGTTTATTTTTTCTATCGGGTTGTCGCGCATTGCGCCGATTCTCATCCTTCCGTTGTTTTACAAGCTCACTCCGCTCGATCATTCGACGTTGAAAGAAAAAATTTTAGCACTGACGAAATCGACAACAATGTACGTGGAAGGGATCTACACATTCAACTTGAGCAAGACGACGAAAAAAGCGAATGCCGCGTTTACGGGAATCGGAAAATCAAAGCGCATTTTGCTGGGCGATACACTGATGGAAAATTTTTCAGAAGACGAAATTGAAATTGTGTTCGCTCACGAGCTGGGACACTATTCGCACGGACATATTTGGAAAGGAATTCTTGTCGGCACCATAAGTATCTTTCTCGGATTGTTTCTGACGGCGCAAGCCTATCACTTTTCGTTGGCATGGTTTGGTTTTACATCGCCATCACAGATTTCGGCACTGCCGTTGTTGACGGTATGGCTTGGCGTTTACTCCTTAATAACATCGCCGGTGAGCAATATACTTTCGCGCAAACATGAATTTGAAGCCGACCGGTACGCCATTAAATGCACAAACAATAAACCGGCATTTGCGTCGACAATGCAGAAACTCGCATCCATGAACATGGCAGACACATCGCCTCATCCGTTGATAGAGTTTTTGTTTTACAGCCATCCATCAATTGAAAAACGCATTCGCGCCGCGGAGAATTGTTGATATGCGATGGCTCTTAACCTTTATACGTGTTCTCATTATCGCCGTCACCGTCGTCCCTTTTTCCATTGCGGCAATCATTTCTCTTCCCATCGACAAAAGCGGGCGCATGTATTTATGGAACGGCACAACGTGGGTTAAATTTACTATGTGGCTCTGCCGCGTTACGTTATCGGTAAAGGGAATGGAGAAGGTCGATCGGTACGGTAATTATATTTTAGTAAGCAATCACGCCAGCATGTTCGATCTTCCCGCGATCATGAGCACGTTCCCGCGAGTACGTATCATGTTCAAAAAAGAATTGTCGTATGTTCCGTTTTGGGGATGGGCGCTGTATTTGGGTCATCATATTGTCGTTGATCGGAAAAAAGGATCTGAAGCGATGAAGAGTCTTGACCGCGCGGCAAAAGCGATTCAAGAAGGCGGACAGGTCCTTCTCTTTGCGGAAGGAACACGAACGCGTGACGGAAAATTGCTTCCGTTCAAACGCGGCGCATTTTCGCTGGCAGCTAAATCGGGCGTGCCGATTGTTCCGATTGCCATCAATGGAAGTTTTAAAATTTTACCTAAGGGATCGTTCGATATTCGCCCCGCTCATATCGAAGTGGTGATCGATGATCCTGTGCCGACGACCGGCATTTCGACGCGCGAAGAGGAAGTTCAACTGATGAATCGCGTGAGAGAGATCATCCAAAAAAATTATGTGGAACCGGTACTGTGAAGCGGATAGTTCAGCAGGCGGCGTTTCGTGCGCAGGATATTCTTGTACGTCCTTTGATACATCGCGAAGTGCGGCGATTACGGCAGATAGAAAATGAGTGTGCGAAAAAAATTGCTCAATCTGTTGAAGAAACATTCAGCACGAAGCTGACGCCGGAAGAAGCCATGCATATTGAATCCATCGAACGCATCCGCACATCGCTGCTTCGTTCTGATGAACGAATTCTGATGACCGATTACGGTGCAGGAGCAAAAAATGGTGCGGAAAATAAAACGCGGATCGTCGGTGATGTTGCCGTTCAATCCAGCAAACCGTTTCGTTGGGCGCTCTTGTTGTTTAAACTGATCCGGACGTTGAAACCAAACACCTGTCTTGAACTCGGCACCTGTCTCGGAATTTCAGGAATGTATCAGGCGGCGGCGTTGATGTTGAATGGCAAAGGGACATTGGTAACAATGGAAGGGGCGGAATCATACGCCTCCATCGCCAAGAAAAATTTTTCTGAATCTGGTTACAAAAATGCAGAAGTTGTGGTAGGACGGTTTCGAGATACGCTTGACGCAACTTTGAACCGAATGCCGTCAATTGATTATGCATTTATCGACGGCCATCACGACGGCAATGCAACGATTGGATATTTTAATACGTTGTCACCACATTTATCAAAAAATGCCGTGGTACTGTTCGATGATATTCATTGGTCAACCGGCATGACACGGGCATGGACAACGTTGTGCAACGATCAACGAACTCTTCTGCACAGCGATCTTCGACAGCTTGGAATTATTATTACACAGTGAGGTATGTATGGCAGTCACTATTAAAGATGTAGAAAATATTGCAAAGCTTGCAAAGCTTGAATTCACCGATGAGCAGAAAGAAAAATTTCTTCATCAGTTCAATGACATTTTGAAGTACATGGAGCAACTCAACTCGCTCGATACATCCAACGTGGAGCCGTTGTCGCACGTGATTGAATTGTCAAATGTTTTTCGCGCCGATGAAGTGAAACCGTCCACGCCAACAAGCGAAGCGCTGAAGAACGCTCCTGAAAAAAACGACAAATATTTTAAGGTGCCGAAAGTGATCGGGTAAAAATCCGAAACCCTAAATTTAAAATACTAGCCATAAGAATATGCGTTTAGAATTTTGGATTTAGGAATTAGAATTTATGAACATCATCGCCATCATACCATCCCGCTACGCTTCAACACGGCTTCCGGCAAAACCGCTGGTAGATATTTGTGGCACGACGATGATACAGCGTGTGTACGATCAGGCAAAGAAATCAAAATTGGTAACCGACATTATCGTTGCCACGGATGATGAACGCATTGCATCGGTCGTAAAATCGTTTGGCGGAAAAGTGCAGATGACTCCGGCGGATATTCAAAGCGGCAGTGACCGCATTGCGCTGGTAGCAAAATCGCACCGTGCCGACATTGTCGTGAATGTGCAGGGGGATGAACCGCTCATCGATCCGCTGATGATCGACCAAACAATTCAAGCATTGATCGATGATCCGCACGCTGTGGTGAGCACAGCGGTGAAGAAAACAATGTCGGATCAAGATGTTTTCAATCCCAATGTTGTTAAAGTGGTGTTGGATAAAAATCAGTACGCACTCTATTTCAGCCGTTCTCCCATTCCGCATATTCGGGATGCAAAAAAAGACCGCGATTGGTTCAACGGCATGCCGTTCTACAAACATTTCGGATTATATGTGTACCGTGCAAATTTTTTACAGCAGTATACGGCATTCCCGCAGACACTGCTTGAAACTGCCGAAAAGTTGGAACAGTTGCGAATTCTTGAACATGGATTTAAAATAAAATGTGTCATCACGGAGTACGAATCATTTCCTGTTGATACACCGGAAGATCTGACAAAAGTCGTCGAGTATATAAAAAAATCATCCACTGATTCACACTAATAAACACGCATCTTTCAACATATAGGGTTGAATTTCCTGTTGCCTTACAGTGTCATTCCGGCGAAAGCCGGAATCCAGAAAATAGATGCCAGCTTTCGCTGGCATGACTAATACTTTGTGGTGAGGATATTTATTTGATTTTTTTGTTAGTGTCTATTCGTGTAATTCGTGGATAAAAAAACGTAATCAATCTTATTCAATTTAACCGTCTACCATCATGGCAACTCCACACGTCAAATATATCTTCATCACCGGCGGCGTCGTTTCTTCGCTCGGCAAAGGAATCTCCGCCGCATCGCTCGGACTGCTTCTTAAATCCCGCGGACTCCGCGTGACCATTCAAAAGTTCGATCCGTACATCAACGTTGACCCCGGCACCATGTCGCCGTATCAGCATGGCGAAGTGTACGTCACCGATGACGGCGCGGAAACGGATCTGGATCTCGGCCACTACGAACGTTTCCTCGACATCAACACCTCAAAGCTGAACAACGCTACCACGGGACAAATTTATTATGAGGTGATCAACAAAGAACGACGCGGCGATTACCTCGGCGCCACGGTTCAAGTCATCCCCCATGTTACGGATGAAATCAAGCGCCGTATCGTTCAGCTTGGCTCATCGGGACGGTACGATGTGGTGATTACGGAAGTCGGAGGTACGGTCGGTGATATCGAAAGTCTTCCCTTCCTCGAAGCGATTCGTCAGTTTATGATGCAGATCGGAAAACGGAATGCACTCAGCATTCATGTCACGCTCATTCCCTACATCAAATCTGCCGGTGAAATTAAAACCAAGCCGACACAGCACAGCGTGAAGACACTGCTCGAAATCGGGATGCAGCCGGATATTCTCATCTGCCGGACCGAAAAACGGTTGTCGCGTGAAACCCGCGAAAAGATCGGGCTCTTCTGCAACGTTGAAACCAGCGCCGTGATTGAAGGGCGCGATGTCGAATCCATTTATGAAATTCCTCTCGCCTTTGAAAAAGAAGGATTGGATAAAATCGTTCTCGAAAAATTAAATATCAAAGCGGGAAAGTCCGACATGCGAAAGTGGACACGGTTTGTTCACCGCGTGAAAGATCCGAGCGACCGTATCACCATTGGTTTTGTCGGCAAGTACACCGAGTTGAAAGATGCCTACAAAAGCATCTCCGAAGCATTCATTCATGCCGGCGCGGAAAACGACGTAGCGGTCGATCTGAAATGGCTTCGTGCTGAAGAAATTGATCCGCACATCATTCATGACCAGCTGCAAGGGATCCACGGGCTTCTCGTCGCACCCGGATTCGGCATCCGCGGCATTGAAGGGAAAATTAGAGCAATCCAGTATGTCCGTGAAAATAAAATTCCTTTCTTCGGCATTTGCCTCGGCATGCAGTGCGCCATTATAGAATTCGCGAGGAATGTCTGCGGAATGAAAGGGGCTAACAGCACTGAATTTAAAAAGACAAAATTCAATGTTATTGATTTGATGGAGAACCAGCGGAACATTAAAAATATGGGAGGCACGATGCGTCTCGGAGCATACCCGTGCATGGTTCAAAAAGGAACAAAGGCATACGCCGCGTACCGCAAAGAATTAATTTCCGAGCGCCACCGCCACCGGTACGAAGTGAACAATAAATTCAGAAAAATTTTAGGCGAGCATGGAATGGTCTTCAGCGGTTTGTCCCCGGACAATAATCTTGTTGAGATTGCCGAATTGAAGGACCATCCGTGGTTTGTGGGTGGACAGTTTCACCCCGAATTAAAATCACGCGCCTTGAATCCGCATCCTTTGTTTAGAGATTTTGTAAAAGCGGCAGCAGAGTACAGCAGAACGAAGAAGTGATGCAGTAGTTGAGTCGATGAGTCGTTAAGAAAAATCCCTGAAGTGTAAAGCTTCGGGGATTTTTAGTTTTAACGGTTGCTATAAAGGTAAGAAGAAGGTAGATTGTGCGAAAATTGTGGCTGGTAATATTCAGTAGAACATATTACCAAACATTTTGTGGTATAATTACTATTTAGGCGTTCAATGAAACAAAGTTCATCCAAAAGCTGGCGAAACGATGGTGACTATGAGGCTTTTCATCCAGCGGCATGGGAATTTAAAGCAGAACAATTCCGAATTGCCAGCGTGTACTTATTGAAAGGGTTTGACCAATCTAGCGAATCAATGACATACGAGACAGTAATGTTGCTTCCCATTGCAGAATTTCTTGCAGCCATGGCTCTTGAATTAATTACAAAGGCCTATTATTTAAAGATAAATATTGGTCCCAAAGAAAATATTTATACTCATGATGTATCTGATTTGTGTGGAGTGGAAATGTTTTCTCCTAACCAGAAACGTCTTTTGAAACATGCCCAGCGTTACGTTGTATGGGTAGGCAAGTATCCAACACCAAAATGGACAAAAGAAAAATTTAAGGAAGACTATGATGTTCCGTCAATAATCCAAGGAGGTATAGAGAAAATTGATGCGCGGGACATACCAGATTCATCATATCGTCCGAGAGTAGACGAAATGTTAAACCTTTATGAATATATTCAGAATGTTTTAAAGAAAGGTTCTAGCGCTTAACCAGGGACTCAAATTCCTACGCAACCGCCATTGTGATACAGCATTGTGTGACAATTTAATTTCAGTCGGTTAAGCGCAATCGCTAAAAGAAGAACAAAATGAAATATTTAATTTTTGCAGCACTTTTATCACTATTCACTGTCGGTTGTTCCACGGAATCAGAAAATAAAAAAACGACACAGTTTATTGTAAAAGTGGACAGCATTGCAAAAACACCATTTGCTGCATTGGGTGATACCATTGAAATTAAATTGTATGGCACTATTGGTACGGATGGATGTTCTTCATTCTTACGGTTGGATGAAACTAAACAACCCTTGCGGGTTGATGTCACGGCGTGGGGACAGCGTGTTTCATCCGGCGTGTGTCCGGATGTGATGGTATACCTTGATAGTAAGGAAACAAAAGCGATTGCCACTCAAATGGGTTTGTATTCAATTAACATTCACCAGCCCGATGGTTCCGTTTTACGAGATTCTCTTGTAATAAAATAAAGCGCTCACCACCCAGTCATTAATCGGTCTTGACACGCGGATTGTAAGTCCGTCACGCTTTATGTCGCAGTGTATGCGGTTATTATAAATGAAAGACGAAATACTTAATTGCCATGACTACTGAATTAAAAAAATTTATTACTACATATGTAACTCTTTCAGATGGTGAGCTGGAAGCTATTGTCAATAAGTTTAAACGTAAAGTGGTGAAGAAGAACGACTATCTCTTGAAACAAGGAGGCCCATGTAAAGACCTTGTTTTTGTTCAAAAAGGTTGCCTGCGTTTATATTTCATGAAAGATGATATTGAAGTTTCTGGT
>JAQUOA010000008.1 GCA_028749215.1 Bacteroidota bacterium | reverse complement strand
ATGCGCACGGCAAAGTTTCTTGATGATATGAAAAACCTTGGCTTTACGTACGCCATGAAAGGCGGATTGTCGGTAAACGTTTCTGATGTTGCTGTGCCGAAAGAAAAAGAAGAGCTGATTGTTAAGGCGCAAAAAGAAATTGATTCGGTTGAACGCCAGTATCAAAATGGTTTCATCACCAACGGCGAGCGCTACAATAAAGTTATTGATATCTGGACACGCACCACCAGCCGCGTTGCCGAACGTTTATTTGAATCACTGCAAAATTCACGAGAAGGTTTCAACTCTATCTATATGATGATCGATTCCGGCGCCCGCGGTTCCAAGGAGCAGGTGCGTCAGCTTGCCGGAATGCGCGGATTGATGGCGAAACCGCAAAAATCACTTTCCGGTGCAACCGGTGAGTTGATTGAAAATGCAATCACTGCGAATTTCCGTGAAGGCTTGTCAATTCTAGAATATTTTATTTCAACACACGGAGCGCGTAAAGGTCTTGCAGATACAGCGATGAAAACGGCTGATGCCGGATATCTTACACGCCGTCTTGTCGACGTTGCGCAGGATGCCATTATCTCCGAGGGAGATTGCGGCACGTTCCGCGGTGTACTTACCGGTGCATTGAAGGAAGGTGAAGATGTAAAGGAACCTCTTTCAGAAAGAATTCTCGGCCGCGTTTCCGTTCACGATGTAAAAGATCCAATGTCAGGAAAAGTGTTGGTAAAGAGCGGAGAAATTATTGATGAAGAGATCGCCCAAGTTATTTCCGAAACATCTTTGGAACTAATTGAAATTCGTTCCGTGCTCACGTGCGAATCGAAACGGGGTGTGTGTGCAAAATGCTACGGACGTAACTTGACAACAGGCAAACTGGTTGAAGTCGGCGAAACAGTTGGTATCATCGCCGCCCAGTCTATCGGTGAACCCGGAACTCAGTTGACACTGCGAACATTCCATACCGGCGGTACGGCAAGTTTAATTGCATCCCAATCACATATCACATCAAAATTTGATGGGTTTGTAAAGTACGAAGGTATCAAAGCAATTAAAGTGACGACCGAAGAGGGAGAAAAAATATTATCGCTCGGACGAAGCGGCATCATTCATGTCTTGAACAGCGACCATGCCGTCCTTACGAAATATGATGTCCCATACGGCGCTATGCTTCAGTTAACAGATGGTGCGGCGGTAAAAAAGGGTCAATTGCTGTACGAGTGGGATCCTTACAACGCAACCATTATGTCTGAACACGCCGGCGAAGTAAAGTATCAAGATTTGAAAGAGAACATCACCTATCGTGATGAGCCCGACGAACAAACAGGACACATTCAAAAAGTTGTCATTGAATCTCGCGATCGCAATTTAAGTCCGTCAATTATGATCGTTGATAAAGCCGGAAAGAAAATTGCCAACTACATTATTCCGACGCGCGCTCATATCCTGGTTGATGATGGTGAAGCAATTTCTGGGGGAACAGTTCTTGTCAAAATTCCGCGAGATATTGGAAAGACACGAGACATCACCGGTGGTTTGCCAAGAGTCACCGAGCTTTTTGAAGCACGGTCACCGTCAGATCCTTCAGTGGTAAGTGAAATTGATGGAACAGTTTCTTTCGGAGCTCAAAAACGAGGTTCGCGTGAAGTGATTGTGACAAGTCATGATGGCAAAGAGAAGAAAGTATATATGATTGCCCTTGGCAAGCACGTGCTTGTACAGGAAAATGATATTATTCGAAGCGGTGAACGTTTATCCGATGGTGCGATTGATCCGCATGATATTCTTCGTATCAAAGGAACCAGTGCAGTGCAAGAATACTTGGTGAATGAAATTCAAGAAGTGTATCGAATGCAAGGTGTGAAGATTAATGATAAACACATCGAAATCATTGTTCGACAAATGATGCAAAAAGTTCGGGTGACAGAACCCGGTGATACACATTTTCTTGAAGGCGATTATATCGACAAAGTTAAATTTGAAGAAGAAAATCGAAAACTCGAAGGCACGATTTTTGTTGAGCACAAGGGAGATTCAAAGCTGAAAAACAATACAGTTGTTGAGAAGAAGAAAGTGAAGGAACTCAATGTTGAACTGAAGAAGAAAGAAAAGAAAACCATTGAGTCCCGCGATTCTGAACCGGCACTTTCTGAACCGGTACTTCTCGGAATTACGACAGCATCATTGTCGACGGAAAGCTTTATTTCTGCGGCATCATTCCAGGAAACAACAAAAGTTCTTACTGATGCTGCCATAGAAGCTAAAGTTGATAACCTGCTTGGCTTAAAAGAAAATGTCATTATGGGCCACCTTATTCCAGCCGGTACCGGATTAAAGAAATTCCGGGAAGTGTTGGTGACATCAAAGAAGCCGGCTCGCGTGATTGAAAAACCAGCGGTAGATGAAAATGTCGACATCAAAGAGGAAGAAGTTGTGCTTGTTCGAAAAGCACGAAAAAAATCGAAGGTAACTATTTAATTTTAGCTGTAAAGTAAAAATTTCTTTATGCAATAGTTGACAAAGAAATATATTTTTGATATATTTATAAGCTAATTTTTCAATGAATAAAAAGAAGTGGAGATTGTAGCATTGCCTACGATTAATCAATTAGTAAGGCTCGGACGTATTAACCTGGCGGTAAAGAGTAAGTCGCCGGCACTCGGTTCAAATCCCCAAAAACGGGGGGTCTGTACAAGAGTATATACGACGACACCGAAGAAGCCGAATTCCGCGTTGCGGAAAGTTGCGCGTGTGCGCCTGACAAATGGGATAGAAGTATCCGCTTATATCCCCGGCGAAGGTCATAATTTGCAGGAGCACTCGATCGTGTTGATTCGCGGCGGCAGGGTGAAGGATCTTCCGGGTGTGCGTTACCATATTATTCGTGGAACCTTGGATACTGCCGGCGTTGCAGAGCGGAAACAAGGGCGTTCAAAATACGGTGCAAAGAGACCGAAATAAATTAGATAGTTACCAATGAGAAAAAAACAAGCATCAAAACGTATTGCTGCAGCAGATCCAAAATTTGGAGACATTTTGGTGAATCGCTTTATCAACAACATCATGAAAGATGGGAAAAAGCATATTGCGCAAAATATCCTTTATGATGCGTTCGAGGTTATTAGTGATCGCGCAAAAACGCAAACCCCGCTCGATATTTTTAAGAAAGCTGTGCATAATGTTTCTCCTGTGATCGAAATTCGAGCACGGAGAGTTGGCGGAGCAACCTATCAGGTTCCTACAGAAGTTCGTCCCGAACGGCGAACCGCTCTCGCAATTCGATGGCTATTAAGTTACGCTCAAGAACGTTCGGATAAGTCTATGTCGTTAAAGCTTGCTGCGGAAATTATCGCGGCTGCAAACGGCGAGGGTAATGCGGTGAAAAAGAAAGAAGATACACACCGCATGGCTGAAGCAAACAAAGCGTTTGCTCACTTTAAGTGGTAAAAAAACATCGCTGAATAAAATATAAATTTAGGATTTCACTCTCCGAAAAACAAAAATACTTTTCCGGAGTTAAGGGTTTTATATGCCTCGTAAATTTTCTTTAGAACATACGCGAAATATTGGAATTATGGCTCACATCGACGCCGGTAAGACGACGACGACTGAACGCATTTTATTCTATACTGGCGTACTGCATCGCATGGGAGAGGTGCATGACGGCGCTGCAACCATGGACTGGATGGAGCAGGAAAAAGAACGCGGTATTACTATCACCTCTGCGGCGACGACCTGTTTTTGGAAAGATCATCGTGTTAATATTATTGATACTCCTGGCCACGTGGATTTTACGATTGAAGTAGAGCGCTCGCTTCGTGTTTTGGATGGAGCTGTTGCTTTATTTTGTTCTGTTGGCGGTGTTGAACCTCAGTCAGAAACAGTATGGCGTCAGGCTGATAAATATGGAGTTCCAAGGATTGCATTTGTGAACAAGATGGATCGCACCGGTGCAGATTTTCTCGGTGCTGTGCAGATGATGAAAGAACGACTTGGAGCTAACGCTATTCCAATCCATCTTCCTGTCGGTCAAGGCGATCTGTTTAAAGGTATTATCGATCTCGTGAAAATGAAAGCACACATCTTCCATGACGAAGCAAATGGAATGACGTGGGACGAAATTGATATTCCCCATGACTTGCAGGCGCAGGCAGCTGAGTATCGTACAAAAATGCTTGAAGCAGTATCCGATGAAGATGATTCACTTCTTGAGAAATATCTTGAAGGCAAAGAGATTTCCGAAAAAGAAATTAACGATGTGTTGCGCCGAGCATGTTTGAAAGTAAGCATCGTTCCAGTATTGTGCGGTTCATCCTTTAAAAACAAGGGTGTCCAGATGCTGCTTGATGCAATTGTAAATTTTCTTCCTTCGCCGACTGATATTCAAGGTGGTGCGATCAGCGGTCACCATCCAAATATGAGGGATATGGTAACTCGCAAGATTTCTGATAGCGAAAAGTTTACCGCGTTGGCATTTAAAATTATGACCGATCCTTACGTTGGTCGGTTGACTTTTTTCCGTATTTACAGTGGCACGGTAAAAGCTGGTTCATATCTTTACAATTCATCGAGCGAGAAGAGAGAGCGCATCGGTCGCGTGCTTCGTATGCATGCAAACCATCGCGAAGATGTCGATGAAGGATATGCCGGAGATATTTTGGCGGCTATAGGCTTTAAGAATACCAGAACGGGCGATACGCTGTGTGCCGAAGATGATCCTTTGATTCTTGAAAAAATGATATTTCCCGAACCGGTTATCCATCAGGCAATTGAACCGAAGACAAAAGCGGATCAAGAGAAGATGGGTGAGGCGATGCAGAAATTGGCTGAGGAAGATCCGACGTTTCGTATTTCAACGAACCAAGAGACCGGTCAGACAATTATCGGCGGAATGGGTGAGCTTCATCTGGAAATTATTGTTGATCGCATGAAGCGCGAATTCAAAGTTGAAGCAAATGTTGGTAAACCGCAGGTGGCGTATAAGGAGACCATTCGAAAGAAAGTTACTGCTGAAGGAAAATTTGTGCGTCAGTCCGGTGGTAAAGGTCAGTATGGACATGTGTGGATTGAACTTGAGCCGAATGAGAAAGGGAAGGGATATGAATTTGAAGATGGTGTTGTCGGCGGTGTCATTCCTCGCGAATTCATTAAGCCGGTTTCGGCCGGAATTGTTGAAGCAATGAAGAATGGTATTCTTGCCGGATATCCCGTTGAAGATATTAAAGTGCGATTGTTTGACGGTTCGTACCATGATGTTGACTCGTCCGAAATGGCGTTTAAAATTGCCGGCTCGATTGCATTTCAAGAAGGTGCAAAAAAAGCCAGCCCTGTAATTTTGGAACCGATGATGGCTGTTGAAGTTGTGACACCGGAAGATTATCTGGGAGATGTGATGGGTGATTTGAATTCGCGTCGCGGAAAAATCGAAGGAATCAATCCTCGAAAAGATGCGCAGGTCATCAAGTCGATGGTTCCGCTTTCTGAAATGTTCGGATATGCAACAACACTTCGTTCGATGACACAGGGTCGCGCATTGTATACGATGCAATTCGATCATTATGACGAAACACCGCGATCTATTTCCGATCAGATCATCGAAAAAGTAAAAGGTAAAGCTTCTTAATAGATTTGAAATTTGAATTAACCAATAACAATTAACTAGGAGAAATCCTCATGGCAAAAGAAAAATTTGACCGCAGCAAGCCGCACGTGAACATCGGTACGATTGGACACGTTGATCACGGTAAGACATCTTTAACTGCTGCTATTACAATGACGATGGCGCTGAAAGGTCTTTCCACTGTTCGTACCTTTGATTCAATTGACAATGCACCTGAAGAACGTGAACGTGGTATCACGATCGCAACGGCTCACGTCGAATACTCTACAGAGAATCGCCACTATGCGCACGTTGACTGCCCAGGCCACGCTGACTATGTGAAGAACATGATCACCGGTGCCGCACAAATGGATGGTGCAATTTTGGTCGTTGCTGGTACAGACGGTCCAATGCCGCAGACACGCGAACACATTCTTCTTGCCTATCAAGTTGGCGTTCCGAAGATTGTTGTGTTCTTGAATAAAGTTGATATTGCAGATCCTGAATTACTTGACCTTGTTGAAATGGAATTGCGCGAACTTCTTACCGCAAATAAATTTCCCGGCGATGAAATTCCGATTATTCGTGGCTCGGCGACAAAAGCTCTCGAAGCATATGCTGCTGGAAAACCAATCGATGATCCTGCATACAAACCGATTCTTGATTTGATGGCTGCGGTCGACAAGTACATTCCAGAACCGAAACGCGATGTTGAAAAGCCATTCTTGATGCCGATTGAAGACGTGTTCTCGATAACCGGACGCGGTACAGTAGGAACCGGACGATGCGAACGCGGTCGTGCAAAAGTTGGAGATGAAATTGAAGTGATTGGTCTTGGCGCACACAAGAAAACCGTTATCACCGGTGCAGAAATGTTCCGTAAGGAGCTTGATGAAGTGCACGCAGGCGATAATGCTGGTTTGTTGCTTCGCGGAATTGAAAAAGACGAACTTGAACGCGGGATGGTTCTTGCAAAACCAGGTTCCATTACACCGCACAAAAAGTTCACTGCTCAGGTATACGTTTTAAAGAAAGAAGAAGGCGGACGCCATACACCGTTTATCAATGGTTATCGCCCCCAATTCTATTTCCGTACCACCGACGTTACCGGTGTTGTCACCTTACCGTCGGGCGTGGAAATGATTATGCCTGGTGATAACGTTGATAACATGCAGATTGAATTGATCTCAACTATTGCTATGGATGAAGGTCTCCGTTTTGCAATTCGTGAAGGCGGCCGTACAGTTGGCGCTGGTGTTGTAACGAAAATTATTGAGTAATACATAATGTCGATGAGAACTGCGGTGTAAAAACACCGCAGTACATCTCGAGGAGAAGAAACATTGGCTGGTCAAAAAATTCGCATCAAATTACGTTCATACGATCATGTACTGATTGATAAATCGGCCGAAAAGATTATTAAGACGGTGAAGTCGACAGGTGCAGTGGTTTCAGGACCAATTCCGCTTCCGACGAAACGGTCTGTGTTCACCGTAAACCGGTCGCCGCACGTCGATAAGAAATCGCGTGAACAATTTCAGATTAAGTCGCACAAACGTTTGATAGATATACTTTCATCCGGCTCAAAAACGGTTGATGCGTTAATGAAGCTCGATTTGCCGGCTGGTGTTGATGTAGAAATTAAAGTGTAGGGTGGTAGTGCTGAAGATGTGGTACAATTACGATTGTTCTCAAGGAGAATAAAAAGTGAGTGGAATTTTAGGAAAAAAGATTGGTATGACGAGCGTGTACGATGACAACGGAATTTCAATTCCGTGCACTGTCATTGAAGCAGGTCCATGCTATGTCACTCAAATCCGAACGAAAGACAAAGACGGCTACGATGCCATCCAGCTCGGATTTGATGAAAAACCTGAACGTCTTGTTAACAAAGCTTTAAAAGGTCACTTCCAAAAAGTCGGCGCTAAAGCTCTTCGCTTGTTACGCGAGTTTCGCAATTTCAACGGAACAAAGTTGGAACTCGGTCAGGAAGTGAAAGTCGATATCTTCATGAAGGGTGATGTCGTTGATGTGATGGCAAAATCCAAAGGACGCGGCTTCCAAGGTGTTGTTAAGAGACATCATTTCAGTGGTGTTGGTATGACCACACACGGTCAATCGGACCGCGTTCGTGCACCTGGTTCCATCGGCGGTTCATCGTATCCGTCGCGCGTCTTCAAAGGAATGCGCATGGCAGGACGTATGGGCTTCGAAAATGTGACCGTGAAAAATCTTACCGTTGTAAAAGTTATTCCCGAGTCAAATCTTTTGTTGGTGAAAGGATCGATTCCGGGAGCAAAAAATACGTATGTGACTATTACGAAATAACTGTGTGCAGAAAGCATCAGCCATGAATATTGATGTCGTAAAAAAAGATGGAACGAAGTCCGGCGAAAAAGTAGAACTCAAACCGGATATTTTTGAAATCGAACCGAATGATCACGCGATCTACCAAGCGGTGCGTTCATACTGGGCAAATCAACGCCAGGGAACTCATAAAACGAAAGAACGCGGCGAGGTAAGCGGAGGCGGAAAAAAACCTTTCGCTCAAAAGAAAACAGGCCGTGCACGTCAAGGTACAAGCCGATCGCCGTTGATGGTTGGCGGTGGTACAATCTTTGGACCTAAACCGCACGACTATGTTGTAAAACTTCCGGCAAAAGTGAAACGCCTTGCGAGAAAATCTGCATGGTCGTACAAAGCGAAAGACGGCCAAATTGTAGTCGTCGAAGATTTTTCATTTGATGTCCCCAAAACAAAAGAGATGGCATCCATTTTGAAAGCCTTGCAAGCCGACAAAAAGAAAGTGTTGTTGTTGACCACAAAAACTGAAGGTAACGTTTTAAAAGCGGGCCGCAATATTCCGACATTGAATGTGCTCGAAGCGGCAAAAGCATCGACGTATGATATCCTCAACAACAATGTTGTTGTGGTATTCAAAAGCAGCGTCGATGTGATTCACAAAACATTTGCTAACTAAGTGAAATGACAGTAACCATGACGGGAATTCTTATACAACCATTGCTGACGGAAAAGATGACGGCACTGACAACGACACGTCAGTATGCTTTCAAGGTTGTTCCGGATGCAAACAAAATTCAAATTCAGAAAGCTGTTGAAAAAAAATTCAATGTGAATGTTGTCAGCGTGCGGACGGTGAATGTAAAAGGTAAAACAAAAGCGCAAATGACAAAGCGCGGCCGGATTTCCGGCAGACGCAGTGACTGGAAGAAAGCATTTGTGACTTTAAAAGAAGGCCAAACGATAGATTTTTTGGCGAACGTCTAAATTCAAAAGAGTAAGTTATGGCATTACGCAAATTAAAACCGATGACCCCTGCAACTCGATACTATTCGATTGCAACGTTTGAAGAAATTACGAAGTCAAAGCCTGAAAAATCTCTTTTAGAAAAAATTACTAAGAGCGGCGGGCGAAACGGTTTTGGACGTGTAACTTCGCGGCATCGCGGGGGTGGACACAAGAGACGATACCGCATCATCGATTTCAAACGCTCCAAACGGAATATTGAAGGGAAGGTTGTCGCTGTTGAGTATGATCCGAACAGATCAACATACATAGCGTTGATACAATACCCTGATGGTGAAAAAACGTATGTGCTTGCTCCGGAAGGTCTCAAAATCGGTCAGAAAATTGTTGCCGGTGAAACCGCAGAACCAATTCTTGGCAACGCGCTTCCGTTAAAAGCAATGCCAGTGAATACGATGATTCACAACATCGAACTTCGTCCAGGCAAGGGCGGGCAAATTGCACGGAGCGCGGGCAACTTCGCAACGGTGCAGGCGAAAGAAGGAGACTTTGTTCTCTTGAAATTTCCTTCCGGTGAAGTTCGAAACGTTGCAGCCGATTGTTATGCAACCGTCGGACAGCTTGGCAACATCGATCACGAAAATATCAGCCTCGGCAAAGCGGGTCGGTCACGTTGGCTCGGCAGACGTCCGTTGTCGCGCGGTGTTGCAAGAAATCCTGTCGACCATCCGATGGGCGGCGGTGAAGGTAAAACATCGGGCGGCGGTCATCCCGTAAGCCCATGGGGACAAAAATCAAAAGGTTTGAAAACACGTACGCGAAATAAGCAGTCAAGTAAATACATTGTTAAGCGTCGCAAGTAAATTTTTTTAAGAGAATACTATGAGTCGTTCGCTCAAAAAAGGTCCATACATTGATTCACGCCTGTTGTCCAAAGTTGAGGTGTTGAATAAAACCAACAAAAAGCAGGTCATTAAAACGTGGGCGCGGTCGTGCACCATTCCTCCGGAATTTGTCGGTCATACATTTGCGGTGCATAACGGGAATAAATTCATCCCGGTCTACATTCAAGAAGCGATGGTAGGACACAAGCTCGGTGAATTTGCGCCGACTCGAATTTTCCGCGGACATCCCGGCCTTAAAACGGAAGCAGCTGTTTAATCGAATTGAAATTTGGAGTTTGAATAGACATGGAATCAAAAGCAATTAATCGTTACATCGGAACATCTCCGCGCAAAATGCGGTTAGTGATCGATCTTATTCGCGGTAAATCGGTAGGTGAAGCGCTGAACATTCTTCACTTCCAGCCGAAACATGCATCGAAGACGGCTGAAAAAGTTTTGCGCTCGGCCGTTGCAAATTTTCAGAATAAAGATGCCAACGCCGGTGTTAGTGCAGATGATTTGTTTATTAAAGAATGTTTTGTGAATGGCGGACAGTCGATGAAACGAATTCTTCCGGCGCCGATGGGCCGTGCATACAAGATTTTGAAGCGTTCTCATCACTTGACTATTGTGGTGGATCAACGAAAAGTTAAAAAGTAATTACACTGTTCAGGAGCTACTTTGGGACAAAAAATAAATCCGGTCGGTTTTCGGTTAGGCATCATCAAAACGTGGGACTCTAACTGGTACGATGATAAAAATTTTGCAAGTAAACTGCTTGAAGATTATAACGTACGGAACTATCTCCGCAATCGTTTGAAAAAAGCCGGTGTGTCAAAGATCCAAATTGAGCGCACGCCGAAGAACGCTCGCATCACCATTCATACATCGCGGCCCGGAGTTGTCATCGGTAAAAGCGGAAAAGAAATTACACAGCTCGAAGAAGAACTGAAGAAGGTTACGAATAAAGAAGTTAAGATCCTCATTAATGAAATTAAGCGTCCAGAACTTGATGCACAGCTTGTGGCGGAAAATATTGCGGCACAGCTTGAAGGACGTATCGCATTTCGCCGTGCAATGAAGCAGGCTATCACCGCTGCAATGCGTATGGGTGCCGAAGGTATTCGCGTAATGTGTGCCGGTCGTTTGGGCGGCGCGGAAATTGCACGCTCCGAACAGTATAAAGATGGACGTATTCCGCTTCACACTATTCGTGCGGATATCGATTATGCGCATGCTGAAGCAGCGACCATCTACGGAAAGATTGGCGTGAAAGTATGGATTTGCAAAGGCGAAATCCTTGATAAAAGCAATCGTTAACTGAAATTGTACCTGGAGTTTTGAACTATGTTAATGCCAAAAAGAGTAAAGTATAGAAAAGCACAGCGCGGACGAATGAGCGGTGTTGCCACACGCGGTGCAACAGTTGCGTTCGGCGATTACGGTTTGAAAGCGATGGAACCGGCTTGGATCAGTGCCCGCCAAATTGAAGCGGCACGTGTTGCGCTGACACGCTTGATGAAACGTGAAGGAAAAGTGTGGATCAGAATTTTTCCGGACAAACCGGTTTCCAAAAAGCCCGCAGAAACCCGTATGGGAAGCGGTAAAGGTGCACCGGAATTTTGGGTTGCTGTGATTAAACCGGGACGTATTTTATTTGAGGTGGGCGGCATTAAAAAAGAATTAGCGCAAGAAGCTTTGACTCTTGCCGCACACAAACTTCCCATTAAAACAAAGTTTGTTAAACGAATTGATTTGGCTGCATAAGGAAGAGAGCTATGAAACCAACTGATCTTCGGTTACTGACCGACGAAGAATTACTAAAGAGGATTGATGAGAATAGAGATTCTCTCTCAGCAATGAAGTTTCACAAGGCGACCAGCCAAGTTGAGAACACATCACAATTCACACTGCTTCGCAAAGATATTGCGCGTATGAAAACGATTTTGCGTGAACGTGAATTAACCAAAGCGAAAGTACAGTAAATTTTTTGTTAAGAGGAATGATGGAAACTCGTAATAATCGCAAGACACGAACCGGCAAAGTGGTGAGCAATAAGATGCACAAAGGCATCGTCGTTGCCGTTGAACGGAAAGTAGTACATCCGTTGTATAAAAAATATTTCAAACGTACGACAAAGTTTTACGCTCACGATGAAAAGAATGAAGCGGGTGTCGGCGATACGGTGTTAATCATGGAAACCCGCCCCATCAGTAAATTAAAACGTTGGCGGTTAGTGCAAATCGTTGCGAAAGCGCAATAACAGTTCTGTTCGGAGACGACAATGATTCAAGAAGAAACCAATTTAGTTGTTGCAGATAATTCAGGTGCAAAAAAAGTCCGATGTATCCGCGTGCTTGGCGGTCATGACCGTCGATATGCATCTGTCGGAGACCTTGTTGTTGTGTCGGTGAAAGCTGCCATTCCCGGTGCCGCAGTAAAAAAGGGAGATGTGTCCCGCGCCGTCGTGGTTCGCACAACAAAGGAAGTGGGACGCAAAGACGGTTCCTATATCCGCTTTGATGAGAATGCTGTTGTACTCATCACGGCGCAGAATGAACCACGCGGAACACGCATCTTTGGACCGGTAGCGCGTGAGCTTCGAGAAAAGCAGTTTATGAAAATTGTATCACTCGCACCTGAAGTGCTGTAAGACAGAAAGAAAATGACCTATGAACGTAAAAAAGAATGATATCGTCGTTGTCATCACCGGCAATGCCAAAGGAAAAGAAGGAAAAGTATTGAAAGTGTTTCCTGAAAAAAATCGGATCATTGTTGAAGGAGTGAATGTCGTGAAACGTCACACCCGTCCGTCGCAAAGTAATCCGCAGGGAGGCGTTGTGCAAAAAGAAGCGCCATTCAATGCTTCGAACGTGATGGTAAAAGATCCAAAGAGTGGTGAAGCAACACGGGTAGGATACGAACGCACGAAAGATTCTGTATCGGGCAAAAAGAAAGTAATGCGCGTTGCTCGAAAGAGCGGCGAGCTGTTTTAATTCAACACATGGTGTTACGCGAATAACGTGGCACAACTAACGAGAAGAAACGACATGGCAAAAGAGAAAAAGCAAAAAGACGACAAAGCAGTGAAAAGCGGTCCGGGAGTACGCGAAGCAGGAGTGTACCCGCGTCTCGCAGAGAAATACAAAAAAGATATTATTCCGGCAATGATGAAACGGTTCAACTACTCCAACGTAATGGAAGTGCCGAAGCTTGAAAAGATCGCCGTCAATATCGGCGTCGGCGGAGCGACACAGGATGCAAAGTTGATTGAAACCGCTGTGGCAGAGCTTGAAGCAGTTACCGGACAAAAAGTTGCCGTGACCAAAGCAAAAAAAGCAATCTCAAATTTCAAACTCCGGCAGGGACTGCCGATTGGCGTGAGGGTTACCTTGCGAAGCAGAATGATGTTCGAATTTTTCGACAGGCTCATTTCGCTGGCCATGCCTCAGATTAGAGATTTCCGCGGAGTGTCGGATCGTTCATTCGATGGACGAGGAAATTACACATTGGGAATTAAAGAGCAGATTATTTTTCCGGAAATTGATGCGGATAGGGTAACAAAGATTTCCGGAATGGATATTACGTTTGTCACAACGGCAAACACTGATATGGAAGCGATGGAATTGCTGAAGTTGTTTGGCGTTCCATTTATTAAGCGTGAACAACCAGTTGCAAAAGCAGGATAAAGGGAGACTATGGCAAAACTAAGTTCGGTTGCCCGTCAACGACGACGTGAAAAAATTGTTGCAAAGTATGCGGCAAAGCGAAAAGAATTAATTGAACAGGGAGACACTGAAGGACTGCGCAAGCTGCCGCGCGACAGTCATCCGACGCGTCTTCACAACCGGTGCAACTTAACCGGACGCACGCGAGGCTACTACCGCAAGTTTGGGCTGTCGCGTCTTATGTTGCGTAAACTGGCACACGAAGGTAAAATTCCCGGTCTTGTAAAAGCAAGCTGGTAACTATTAGGAGAACGTTTCACGATGGCTCATTCAGATCCAATTGCAGATTATCTTACACGGCTTCGCAATGCAATTCAGGCGAAGCATAAAAAAGTAGAAATTCCCGCATCGAATTTAAAGAAAGATATGACGCGAATTCTTGCGGAGAATAAATTGATCACTTTGTTTGATGTTGTAGAATCAAGCAACAAACAAGGTGTCATTCGTATTGCACTGCGGTATTACCACGGAAGCAATGTTATCAAAGGCACACGCCGAGTCAGCACACCCGGCCGTCGCGTGTATCGTGCGGTAGATAATCTTCCGCGCGTCAATAACGGTCTCGGATTGGCCATTGTATCAACGCCGAAAGGTTTGATGACCGACAGACAGGCTCGAAAAGAAAACGTTGGCGGAGAAGTTCTCTGCCTCATTTGGTAAAAGGAGAAGACAGTGTCACGTATTGGTAGAAAACCAGTTGTCATCCCAAGCGGTATCACGGTCACCGTCAACAACGGAGTTGTTACCGTAAAAGGGAAAGCCGGTGAGTTGAAAGAACAAATTCATCCGCGTGTTGCCGTTGAAGTGAAAGCTAATGAAGTTCATGTGACACGCAGTTCAGACGATCGTCCGGACCGCGCTTTACATGGAACCACACGAGCCAACATTGCCAACATGGTAAAAGGTGTTGCATCAGGATTCACAAAAAAATTGGAACTCGTCGGTGTGGGTTACAAGGCAGAAATTAAAGGAAAGAATCTTCAACTCGCTCTCGGCTTTTCACATGCAATTGTGTTCCGTGCACCGGAAACTATTAAAATTGAAGCGCCGACGCCGACGAATATCGTGATCAGCGGCTTTGACAAACAGCTCGTCGGTTTAATTGCTGCAAAGATTCGATCCTTCAAACCGCCTGAACCGTACAAGGGCAAGGGAGTGAAGTACGAAGGTGAATATATCCGTCGCAAAGCCGGTAAAACTGCGGCCGGAGCGAAATAATAACTTTACGTTGAGCATATGATAAAAAAAGAACCAAATAAACGCCGTCTTCGCATTAAGCAAACTATTCGGAAGAAAATTTTCGGTACCACAGAACGCCCGCGGTTTTCTGTGTACCGCAGCTTGAATGAAATTTATGGGCAGATTATTGACGATACGGCTGGAAAGACCCTGCTTTCTCTTTCTACTAATTCAAAAGAAGTGAAAGAAGAACTTGCATCAGCGAAATCGAAATTGGAGAAGAGTGCGGTGGTCGGCAAACTTTTTGCCAAAAAAGCTCTTGATAAAAAAATTACAACGGTTGTGTTCGATCGTAACGGATATTTGTACCACGGCAGAGTAAAAGCATTTGCCGACGGTGCGCGTGAAGGCGGATTGAAATTTTAAAATGTTGTCGGGTCGTCTAATGGCAGGACAGCGCCCTTTGGAGGCGTATGTAGAGGTTCGACTCCTCTCCCGACAGCTTTCCAATAAAAGAGTATCATCATTATTGTGAGGTTTTATCTTGGCACGAATAAAAGCAAGTGATTTAGATCTAAAAGACAAGCTGGTGCACATCAACCGTGTGGCAAAAGTTGTGAAAGGCGGACGCCGATTCAGCTTTAACGCGATTGTTGTGGTGGGAGACGGAAACGGACATGTGGGCATCGGTCTTGGAAAAGCAAACGAAGTTGCCGATGCAATTTCAAAAGGTACCGACGATGCGAAGAAAAATGTTGTGAAAGTTCCTTTGATCAACGGAACTGTGCCGCACGATGCTGTGGGGAAATTTGGAGCAGGTAAAGTATTGCTTCGTCCTGCGGCGCCCGGAACGGGATTGATTGCCGGCGGAGGCGTTCGTGCTGTATTGGAAATGGCCGGAGTAAAGGATGTGCTGACAAAGCAAATGGGTTCTCCGAATCCTCACAATATTGTGAAAGCGACGTTGCGTGCCTTGCAGTCAATGCGCGATGCAAAAATGATAGCCAATGAACGCGGTATTTCGCTGCAGGAACTTTTTCAAAACTAAATTTTTGTGAGTGATTATGGCAGCGCCGAAAAAAATTAAAATTACACAAACGGTCAGCATTATTGATACGTTGCAGAAACACAAAGACACAATTAAAGCACTTGGTCTTGGACGGCCGAATTATACCGTCGTTCATACCGATACGCCGCAAATTCGCGGTATGGTAAATGCAGTTCGACATCTCGTTAAGGTTGAAGAAGTAAAAGACTAATCTACGGTACGCGAGCTCCGACTCCGGAGCGTTAGCCTATGGCTAGTAAAGTTACCACAGGAGAAATATGGCAGACATTTTAAGTAATCTTCATTTTGCACAAGGTTCCAGAAAGAAAAGAAAACGTATCGGCAGAGGCCAGGGCTCGGGGCACGGCGGTACATCCACACGCGGTCACAAAGGTCAAGGATCACGATCCGGTTCAGGAGAGAAACGCAATTTTGAAGGGGGTCAAATGCCGTTGGTGCGCCGCCTTCCGAAATTCGGATTTACACCGGTGCATCGAATTGAATATGCAATCGTCAATGTTGAAGTGTTGCAAAAATTAGTTGATGAGGAAAAAATCAGCGACGGTGTCGTCAATCCGGAGGTGCTGTATAAACTCGGAACAGTGTCAGATAAAAAATCGCCGGTAAAAATTCTCGGCGATGGTGAATTGAAAGCAAAGCTCAAAATCGCAGCTCACAAGTTCAGCAAATCTGCAGTTGAAAAAATTACGGCTGTCGGCGGTTCAACGCAAGAAATCGTGCGCGAACACGCTGCAGCAAAAGCATGAGTACACTTTAATGAGTAAGATTACTGAAAATTTCAGAAATATTTTTAAGATTGAAGAACTGCGGACACGAATCCTGTACACCGCGGCGATCTTAATTGTCGTCCGCATCGGATCTCACGTTACGCTTCCCGGTATTGATGCCGGCGTCCTGGCGGAATCAATGCGGAACCAAGCATCGAATACGCTGTTTGGTCTCTACGATCTTTTTGTGGGCGGTGCGTTTAGCAATGCCGCAATTTTTGCGCTCGGCATTATGCCGTACATCAGCGCCTCTATTATAATTCAATTGCTCGGTGCTGTTGTTCCCTTCTTCCAAAAATTACAAAAGGAAGGCGATGCAGGTCGAAAGAAGATCAATCAATATACTCGTGTTGGTACCGTAGTAATTTCATTGTTGCAGGCATGGGGCGTCACCGTGCGGCTGGGAAGTCTTAATGCCAATGGAATTCCGATTGTTCCGGTTGAAGTGCATGGTGTTCTATTCACCTTCAGCACAATGTTATTCCTTACCGCGGGCACAATGTTCATGATGTGGCTCGGTGAACAAATTACGGAGCGTGGTATTGGAAATGGTATTTCACTAATTATTTTTATCGGTATCATCGCACGATTCCCGCATGCGATTCTCGGAGAGTTGGATCTTGTCAATTCAGGTGCACGACCGATTATCATTGAACTTATTATCTGGGCAGGAATGTTGTTGATTGTTGCCGGCGTTGTGATGATTACGCAGGGGACGCGCCGCATTCCGGTGCAGTATGCAAAACGTGTGGTTGGACGAAAAGTGTACGGCGGAGTAACACAATATATTCCAATGCGGGTGAATACGGCAGGAGTTATGCCGATTATTTTTGCTCAGTCAATTATGTTTATTCCTCAGACGGTGTTGACGTTTTTCCCTGAAAGTGATTTTGTTGGGTCGATAGCCGGATACCTTGATCATACCTCGTTCACGTATTCATTCTTTTACGGTTTGATGATTGTGTTCTTCACATATTTTTATACGGCCATCGCATTTAACCCGACTGACGTTGCTGATAACATGCAAAAGAATGGCGGATTTATCCCAGGCATTCGTCCCGGGAAACATACATCAGATTTTATCGACAACATTTTAACGAAGATTACATTGCCCGGATCAATTTCTTTGGCTATTGTTGCAATTCTTCCGGCGTTTATGATTCGATTTGGAATTACCCCGACCTTTGCATCTTTTTTTGGCGGAACAAGTTTGTTAATTATTGTCGGTGTGGCGCTCGATACCTTGCAGCAAATTGAATCACATTTGCTGATGCGTCACTACGATGGTTTCATGAAGAGCGGTAAGATTAAAGGCCGTATCGGTCGCTAAATCGGTTGATTGTTTGGACGCCAATGGCAATAACAATTAAAACGGCAGAAGAAATTGAGTTGATGCGTGAAAGCTGCCGAATAGTAAGCGATGTCATAAAGCTTATTGGAACGCAGATTAAACCCGGTGCTTCAACTTTACAGCTTGATTTAATGGCTGAAGATTACATTCGAAGCTGTGGGGCGGTGCCGGCGTTCAAAGGATACGGTGCAGAAGTAGGCAACCCGTTTCCTGGAACATTGTGCATCTCAGTTGACGATGAAGTGGTTCATGGCATACCGGGGAAAAGAATTTTGCGCGAAGGGGAGATAGTTTCGATTGACGTAGGGGCAAAGAAAAATGGATTTTTCGGAGACGGGGCTTTCACATTTGCGGTTGGTGATGTTTCTGAAGAAAAAAGAAGATTGATGCGGGTAACAAAAGAGTCGCTCGATCGTGCAGTGGAAAAAGCGGTGGATGGAAATCGGATCGGAGATATTGCCAACGCCGTTCAATCGCATGTTGAAGCAGAAGGTTTTTCGGTGGTCAGAGATTTAGTGGGTCATGCGGTAGGAAGAGAGTTGCACGAAGATCCGCAAGTTCCAAATTATGGAAAGCCTAATAAAGGCGTGATGCTGTGTGCAGGGATGACATTGGCGATTGAGCCGATGGTGAACGCGGGATCGTACAAAGTGCGGACACTGGCAGATCGTTGGACAATTGTGACGCAGGATGGAAAGCCGTCGGCACACTTTGAATACACGATTGTTGTTGGCAAAGGCAAAGCAGAAGTTTTAACAATGTATAATTAATGTCTAAACAAGACGCAATAAAAGTTGATGGAGTCATAACCGATACGCTGCCCAATGCATCGTTTCGGGTAAAGTTAGACAATGGACACGAAATTCTTGCGCACATCTCCGGCAAAATGCGTATGCACTACATTAAGATTTTGGTAGGGGATAAAGTTACGGTAGAATTATCTCCGTACGATTTAACCAAAGGCAGAATTACTTACCGCTACAAATAAGAGTTGAAAAGGAACGACCATGAAAGTTCGTGCATCTGTAAAGAAAATCTGTGAACACTGCAAGATCGTCCGCCGCAAAGGCAAAGTGATGGTCATTTGCAAGAATCCAAAACACAAACAACGTCAAGGTTAATAGACATTTAGGAGATTGATCAGTGGCCCGTATTGCAGGAGTTGATTTACCAAAAAATAAACGAAGTGTTATCGGTCTCACCTATATTTACGGCATCGGCCGTACAACTGCGCAGGAGATTCTTGCGAAGGCCGGTATAGATGAAAACAAAAAAGTAGGATCATTGACCGATGAAGAAGTAAATAAGATCCGAACTATTCTTCAAACCGAATATAAAACCGAAGGTGCTCTTCGCGCTGAAACGCAAATGAACATCAAGCGGTTGATGGATATCGGCGCGTATCGCGGCCTTCGTCATCGCAAAGGTTTGCCCGTGCGCGGTCAGCGGTCCAGAACGAATTCGCGGACGAGAAAAGGAAAACGTAAGACAGTCGCAGGAAAGAAGAAAGCAATCGCTAAGAAATAATTAGTCTGAAAGGTAGAACTGTGGCAAAACAACAAGCGGCGCCAACGACCGCGGCAAAAAAGAAAAAGAAAATTCATGTTGATGTGAACGGCAAAGCGTTCGTCAAAGCAACTTTCAACAACGTTATTGTGACAATTACCGATACGTACGGAAACACCATTGCATGGTCTTCAGCGGGAAAGAACGGATTTAAAGGATCGCGCAAGAACACACCGTATGCGGCACAAACGTCGGCAGAAGCAGCGGCGAAAGAAGCGTACGATCTTGGTCTTCGCAAAGTGGAAGTGTTCGTGAAAGGCCCTGGCTCCGGTCGTGAAGCTGCGATTCGTGCATTACAGACCGCCGGTTTGGAAGTGACGATCATTCGTGACATCACCCCGATACCTCACAATGGATGCCGTCCACCAAAACGACGCAGAGTCTAATTCTTAATTAAAGGAATAAAAAAGTAGAATGGCACGTTCAACAGGTTCAATAGTAAAGCAATCCCGCAAACTTGGTATTGCCTTAAGTCAAAAAGCAAACAAGTTTATGGAGCGTCGCCCGTACGGTCCGGGTCAGCATGGTAAAGGCAAACGGCAAAAGACCTCCGAATACGGATTACAGCTTAAAGAAAAACAAAAAATGAAATATATCTACGGAGTGTTGGAACGACAATTCCGTACATATTTTGAAAAAGCGTCGCACATGAAAGGAAAGACCGGCGATAATCTCGTAAAACTGCTCGAGCAGCGATTCGACAACGTCGTCTATCGGCTTGGATTAGCGCCGACACGCCGTGCATCGCGTCAGCTTGTCAATCACGGGCATTTTCTTGTGAACAACGAGAAGGTGAATATTCCGTCTTTCCAATTGCGTGCAGGAGATATCATCACAGTGCGTGAAAAGAGCCGTCAGCTCGACATTATTCACAACGCAATGAAACGCGTGAAAGATGCGTCGATGTACGGCTGGGTAAGTCTTGATAAAGCTGGCATGGCAGGAACATTTTTACGTGTGCCGGAGCGTGAAGAAATTCCGTTGCTGGCAAACGAACAGCTCGTTGTCGAGCTGTACTCCAAATAATTTATAGTTTTTTTCACTTGGTGGGAACCGATTATGAGTAACACACAATTTCAAATGCCTGAAAACGTTCTTCTTGAAGAAACTTCAAGCACAGAAACGTTCGGCAGATTTATCGTCCAACCGTTAGAAAAAGGATACGGCGTTACCATTGGAAATGCATTACGCCGGGTTCTTCTTTCATCGCTTCCTGGATACGCCATTACGGCGCTTCGGGTCGAGGGAATTGTTCATGAATTCACCACTCTTCCCGGCATCGTCGAAGACGTGTCCGACATGATTTTGAACCTCAAACAAGTACGGTTGAAGGCGACGAATAAAAAAGTGGGAAAAGTCTCCGTCCATTTAAAAGGATCGGGAAAATTCTTGGCGGGAGATATTCAAAACGCAAGCCCTGAAGTCGAAATCATGAATCCGGAATTACAGATTGCCACGCTGAATAAAGATGCCGATTTTGAAATTGAATTTCGCATCGGACGTGGCAAAGGGTACGTTACATCGGAAGAAAACAAAATGCCCGATCAGCCCGTCGGTACCATTACGATCGATTCAATTTTTACACCGATCGTGAATGTGCGGTACCATGTTGAATCGACACGCGTCGGCCAGCAGACGGATTATGAAAAATTGATTTTGGAAGTTGATACCGACGGTTCCATTGTGCCGAAAGACGCCGTTGCGTATGCAGGAAAAATTTTGCGTGACCATATTCAATTCTTTATTAATTTTGATGCAACACAGGAAACAGAAAAAGAAGATACCGAACGGGATGAAGAGATTTCCCGCATCCGAAAAATCTTGATCACGCCGGTCGATGAACTTGAACTCTCCGTCCGTTCGCACAATTGCCTGCGTGCGGCCGATATTAAAACGCTCGGCGACCTGGTTCGTAAAGATGAAGGCGAGTTATTGAAGTTCCGTAACTTCGGGCGTAAATCACTGGCAGAGTTAACAGCAATTGTTGACGCCAACAATCTTACCTTCGGTATGGATGTTGACAAATATTTGAAAGACAGCGAATAAAAGGATATTGCAATGATACATGGACGAGCAGGAAGAAAATTAAATCGAACAGCAAGTCACCGTAAAGCTCTGTTAAGCGCTTTGTCAACATCGGTATTGCGTCATAAAAGAATCAAGACAACACTGGCAAAAGCAAAAGAAGCACGTGCCGTGGTAGAGAAAATTATTACCCGGGCAAAGAATGCTGTGGCAAAAGAAGTTGACGGTGCGCCGAAGAATATTCATGCACGCCGCGAAGTTGCCCGTTTCATCAAAGACAAAGATGTTGTGAAAATGCTCTTCACCGAAATTGCACCGAAAGTGGCCAACCGTCCCGGCGGATATACCAGAGTGATAAAACTCGGGCAGCGCTTGGGCGATGGTGCTCACGTTGCATTGCTGGAGCTTGTTGATTTTGGCGTGCAGGCTGAGGAAACGGCAACGCCGGTGAAGAAGAAGCAAGATCGTCGATCGCGTATCAGTCAGAAAAAGAAAAGTACTAAAGTCGAACCTGCGACAGCAGGAGCTGAAGCAAGTGCGGGCGAACAAACCGCGGCTGCAGAAAAGCAATAATCGTACAAAGGATAGCGATTGCTATCCTTTGTTGTTCAGAGACTTTAACTAAAAAGATGTGTTAGGCGTATGAAAATTTCTACTGTAGATTTTGTAGTCGGTGTAGCCAACCTTCATCAACTTCCTAAAACCAACCTTCCGGAAATTATTTTTATTGGACGTTCCAACGTTGGTAAATCGTCGTTGCTGAATAAACTGTGCAATCGCAAAAATATTGCGCGTGTCAGTTCAACACCGGGA
The DNA here is from genome assembly GCA_028749215.1 of Bacteroidota bacterium. GTDB lineage: Bacteria > Bacteroidota > Ignavibacteria > UBA10030 > UBA8401 > JAQUOA01. The sequence continues at coordinate 9,983 of JAQUOA010000008.1, read as the reverse complement.
AAAACACGAGAGCTCAATTACTATCTCATCAATAAGGATTTGTATTTCGTCGATCTGCCGGGATACGGATATGCAAAAGTTGCGGAGCATGTGAAAGCGGGATGGACACAGCTTATTGAAGAATTTTTTCACACACGAAAACAAATTGCATTAGCCATTCAAATAGTCGATGCTCGGTTAGGACCAACAGAGCTGGACAATACGATGATGGGATGGCTCGACTTCTACAAAGTCCCGTTCCTTCTTGTCCTTACGAAGGCGGATAAACTGCCGAAGAATAAATTGATCAACCAAATGAATTGCATCGGTGGCGCGCTCAGCAAGTACAAACATCTTGCCGGCATACAACCTTTTTCTGCAGTCACCGGTGACGGACGTAACGATCTGATGAAAATGATTGAGCGTCGTATCGAGGAAAAAGAACTTCTTTCCTCAAAAGTTGCGTAAGAGCTTCACGTCGAAGTCTTATAAAATCCCGCAGTTCCTTCTTTTTTCTTTTTACAAAGGGCATGTACTATGAAAAAACGATTATTTACCCCAGGACCCACGCCGATTCCGGAAACCGTAATGTTGAAGATGGCGGAACCGATCATCCATCATCGCAATCCTGAATTCAACGAGGTGACGACGCGAGTTAACAAAAATTTAAAATACCTTTTCCAAACTGAACAACCGGTTATTACTCTGACCTGTTCAGGAACCGGCGGTGTCGAATCAACATTCGTCAGTTTGTTCTCACCCGGTGATAAAGTTATTTCGTGCAACGGCGGAAAGTTCGGCGAACGCTGGGTAAAGATGCCGAAAGTGTACGGCTTAAATGTCGTTGAAATTAAAATTGAATGGGGAAAAGCGCCGACCGAAGAACAAATTCTTTCTGCTCTGAAAGCAAACCCGGATGCTAAAGCGGTGTACCTTACACACAGCGAAACGTCGACCGGTGCGGCAACGGATGTGAAAGCATTGGCGAAAATAATCCGCGAAAATTCCAACGCATTGGTCTGCGTTGACGGCATCACGGCTGTTGGGGCGCACGAAATGCGTTTTGATGAATGGGGAATTGATGTGTGCGTCACCGGTTCGCAAAAAGGTTTAATGATTCCGCCGGGACTTGCTTTCGTCGCACTCAGCAAACGAGCTGTCGCTGCAATCGAGACATCGAAGATGCCGAGATTCTATCTTGATTTGAAACGTGCGTTGAAATCGTATCAAGATAATGATACGCCATGGACTCCGGCCGTGTCGTTAGTGATAGGCGTTGATGCTGCTCTCCAAAAAATTGTTGATGAAGGAATTGAAAATGTATGGAGCCGTCATAAACGTCTTGCGGGTGCAATTCGTGCCGGTGTTTCTTCTATTGGATTAAAATTGTTTTCCGAATTTCCATCATTCGCGGTTACACCGGTATGGGTTCCGGAGGGAGTTGAATGGAAATCGTTCAATAAAATCCTCAAAGGAAAATACGGCATCACCATCGCGGGCGGACAAGATGACTTTACCGGAAAAATATTCCGTATTTCACATCTTGGATATTACGACGAGCTGGATATGATTATGATGATCGGTGCTTTGGAACTAACATTGAAAGAATCGGGATACAAATTTGATCTTGGTGCCGGAGTCAAAGGATTGTTGCAGGCATTAGCCGCGAAGTAATTTCCTTTACCGGTCTCTTGGTTTTTTTACCCCGAGTTCTTCCTCGGGGTCTACTATTATAGAGGGTACGAATATGAAAATTCTCATTACTGATCCGATTGAAAAAAGTTGTGTCGATATTCTCACACACGAAGGATTTCAGGTTGATCTGAAACCGGGCCTTCCTGCGGATGAAATAAAGAAAATTGTTTCTGAGTATGCAGCGCTTGTTGTGCGAAGCGGAACAAAAGTTACCGCCGATATCATTGAAAAAGCAACGTCGATGAAAGTGATCGGCCGTGCCGGCGCCGGTGTCGACAATATTGATTCTGAAGCCGCCTCGCGAAAAGGCATTATTGTTATGAACACACCGGGCGGGAATACCATTTCTACCGCTGAACACACCTTCTCAATGTTGATGGCACTTTCACGCAATATTCCCAATGCCCACGCCAGTATGGTTGCAGGGAAGTGGGATCGAAAAAAATTTATGGGAACCGAGCTTCTCGGAAAAACTCTCGGCATTGTCGGCCTTGGCAAAATTGGCCACGAAGTGGCCCTCAGGGCACAAGCATTCGGCATGACGACAATCGGGTACGATCCTGTACTCAGTGCTGATGTTGCAGCGAAGATCAATGTTGAATTGGTGTCGCTCGATGAAATCTATCGCCGCTCAGATTTTATTACTGTGCATACTCCGCTCAACAATGAAACACGCGGACTGCTCAACGATGCCACAATTGCTAAATGCAAAAAAGGAGTTCGACTTCTCAACTGCGCGCGTGGGGGAATTATCGATGAAGCGGCACTGTTAAGAGCTCTGGACAGCGGTCATGTTGCCGGCGCTGCAATTGATGTCTACTCCGAAGAGCCGCCGAAAGATTACACGCTTGCAAAACATCCCAAAGTCGTCGCCACTCCGCACCTTGGTGCTTCAACCGAAGAAGCTCAGGAAAAAGTTGCTATTCAAATTGCTCACCAAATTGCTGATGCTTTGAAAGATCGAGGCATAGTCGGTGCAGTGAACGCATCTGCGTTGCAATCCGGAATTCCTGCAGAAATTAAACCGTTCTTATCGCTGGCTGAAAAGCTCGGTATGCTTCAGGCGCAAGTGATGAATGGAAAGTTAAAAGAGTTGACGATTGAATTGCGCGGCGAGCTGCTGCACAAACATTCCGAATTGTTAAAAGCGGGTGTGTTGCGCGGACTTCTTTCAAAATTAATTCAAGTACAAGAACCGATTAATTATATTAATGCTCCGGTCATTGCACAATCGCTCGGTGTTCGCGTCAGTGAAAAGAAAGAAGCCGATGTTGAAACATATACCAATCTTTTTACCATTTCCTATAAAACCGATGTTGAAGAACGGTCATTTGCCGGCACAGTGTTTGGCGGGAAATATCTGAAGATTGTTCGGCTGGACCGCTATTATGTTGAAGGTAATCCGGAAGGAACGTTTCTCTATTATACTAATATTGATCGACCGGGTATGTTGGCCAAGGTGGGAACAATTCTTGCCGAAGCAAACATCAATATTGCCGGATTGTCCCTCGGGCGCACCGGTGCGGGGGAACGTGCCCTCACCGTTGTAAGTGTCGATAACCCGATTCCAGATTCAGTGCTTGAAAAAGTAAAAACGCTGGATGGTGTGTTTCATGCGAAGGTTGTGACGTTATAGAATCCGCAAGTAAATAGGACAAAAAAGAAAAACCATCTTCGGAGGGTTTTTCTTTTTTAGAGGTCCAAGTAATTGACAATGAGTTTTATAAATTCTTGCCGAGAAGTTTGTTGAAGTTATCTTTGAATCCCCGGCTTAAAAAAACCTGAGCATTAGATTTCAGAGTTATTTTGTACTCTCCATTAAACCACGGGACCATTTCTTTAATCTGTTCGACATTCACTATTGTGCTGCGATGAATCCGGACAAATTTTCCCGGGTCAAGTTGAGTTTCAATGCTGTTCATCGTATCACGGATAAGGTGCTCTTCATTCCAAACGTGCAACTTGATATAATTACCAGCTGCCTCCAACCATTCAATTTCGTTGACCTTTAAAAAGATAATTTTCCCATTAGTTTTTACAATAAGCCGTTCCATTAGTACTGACTTTTTTTGATAAGCGTCGAGCAAGACTTTAATTTGTTCCATCGAAATTTCTGATTGACTTGTTGATGTTAGAATTTCTCGCGCTCGGTTTACTGCAAAACGGAATCGTTCCTGGTTAAATGGCTTTAATAGGTAATCAAGTGCATGAAATTCAAATGCTCTCAGTGCAAACTCATCGAAGGCCGTAATGAAAATTATTGCAGGGAAAGGATTGGTGGTGAGTTGTTGAAGTACATCGAAGCCGTTCATCTGCGGCATTTGAATGTCTAGAAAAAAAAGGTTTGGTTTGTACTTATGGTAGGCTTCAACAGCATCAGGACCATTCCCACACACGGCAACTACTTCAATGTCGGCCTCGTCACGAACAAATAGTTCTACTTTTTCGCGGGCGAGCGGTTCATCGTCCACGATAATCGCACGAATCATAAAAAAGGATGAAATGAATGAGTTGTATGCTTATCTACTCGGTTTGCATACGGAATGGGATTGAAAGAGTTACACGCATGCCACCCGTTTCTTTATTAACGAATGTCAGCGAGTAATTGTTCCCATAGAGAAGTTTGAGACGTTCGATGGTATTTTTAATCCCAACGCCGCGTGTTAGATTTTGTTCGAGAGGAAGATCAAAACCATTGCCATCATCTTCAATTTGAAGGAAAAGCTTTTCAGCGTAATGCCACGATGAAGCGAGGATAGTTCCTTGTTTTAGTTTAGATCCAAGTCCGTGTTTAATCGCATTTTCTAGAATCGGTTGCATCATCATGCATGGGACAAGGGCATCAAGCGTTTCAGTATGAAAATTTGTCTTTACCGCCAGCCTTTCACCCATCCGAGTTTTTTCGATAAGCAGATACCGTTCGATGAAGGCGATATCATCTTTTAACTGTACTTCTTGGACATTCATTCTCTCTAATGAAATCCGGAGCAAATCGCCAAGATAGGTAAGCATGGTGTCAGCGGCTTGCACGTTTTTGTACATGAGAGAAGAAATGCCATTCAAGGTATTAAAAAGAAAATGAGGTTGCAGTTGTTGATGCAAAGTACGAATTTGAGTTTCTTTCAGTTGAACTTCTAATTGTGATGCACGAAGTTCTCTTTCGGAATATTTTCGGAAGTAATCGAATGCAAAGTGAATGGCAATGATAATGCAGTAGTAAAGAAGACGGTACACGTGGTTCACGCGTGTGAGTGAATAAACAACGTAGTTTCCATAATCAATGTTTGGAATTTTGTCAAAATCGTCCACATACATCAATGGAGTGACAGAATGGGCAACGAAAACAAAGGTGCTGTAAATCGGTATGTGAATAAAAGTAAAAAATAATCCGACAAATGAATGGATAACAGCCATCCCTAAAAATGAAAATTTTTTTTCAGCAATTTTTTCGGATGTCCAAATAATGAACGGAGTGAGTAAAAGCCATAAATACGCCGCCACCACTCTATCCACAAAGGTGTTGATGATAAAGTGCGGTTTCATACTATCCTGGCTATTGTTCCAGACAGAATCGCTGAAAATAGTCTGCAAAAAAAAGGCAATTCCTAGGATCGTTAGAAATCCGAAGTTGAAGAGAAGTTCAGTTCTGTATTTTTGTAAATAAGTCTTTACCGTCATAATGAACAGGCACAATTACGGATGCAAGTGTAGTAAAAGTTTGCATGAAACTCCACCATAACTAATTATTGTGTTTTCGCAAATGTGCCATTAATCTTTTCTATTTCTTTAAAAGCTGTTAAAGAATTGTCAGAATAAGATAACGCAAATCGCAATCGGGCATTCTCTTCTTCTAACCTTTTCACCTTGTCAATTTCGTTGAACGTTGTGGATGGCATCTCTCTACCTGTTAACAACCAGTTAATGTTGCAGCCTAAGTCCATTAATTTCACCAACAGCACGGGACCAGGTATGCTGCGGCCATTCAAATACCCCGAATAGAGAGTTGAAGGATTCATATCGAGTGCTTCAGCGAATTTTTTCATTGTGCCGAATCGTTTGTAACCGAACAATCGCAGGTTTTGAGCCACGATCTTTTTATTGAGTTTCACTATTCCTCCTTTTTTTTATGGATGATGTATATTTTGACAATAATCATGACACAACATATGATAAGATATTGTTCTCGGAAATAATTTTGGGATGAAAGCCAGAAATTTGATGTTTGAAACCATCATGGTGGGACGGAATGAAGTTTAATAAACGTTCGTAGTTGCTGCCAAGATAGGATTTAGAGTTGGATGCAGATCAGCACAATATTTTTGGTGAGAACCGTTTGATTTTGGCAGTATCCGTTTTTTACCTTAAAATAAATCCTTCCTACTGTTTCACACGCCAGTTTTTTATATCTTTGTAAAAATAGAAACGCCTTAGTTTTCGTATACCGTCTTGCATTGAGATCACACTATGAACTTTACCGATTCTTATAAAACTATATTGTTATTCCATGGGGTCATTTGCTTATTTTTTTTATCGATATCGGACGCGCAAGAAAGCGATCCATCAATCGATTTTGTTAATTGTAATGTAACAATTTCAAAGAGTGGTATTGTTGCCGTTGTTTGTAATTCATCACCGCAACAAGGAGGACATATTTTTTTAGCACTTCTTGATACGGCAAATAAGTTTATTTTTCATCCGTGCATTGTCAATGGATCTCTGACAGGCTATGGCCAAAATGCTGATCTTGGGATTGACGAATATGGAAATGTAACAGTTACTTGGGAACAATGGCAAGATGGGCGTGGTGCTGTTTGGTATACACGGTTTTCAAACATTGGAAGCTGTATCGATTCGGCCCAGCGTACAGCCGACCATGATATGCCTTCAATGTGTCCACGGGTGTCTATTCATCCTCATGGGAACGGTGTCATTGTTTGGCAAGATTACCGTTGGGGTCGTCCTGCGATCTATGCACAGCGTTATGGTGATAAGGGAGAAAAGATCGGTGAAAATTTTCTAGTAACGAAAGGAATTTCATTGCCTCAATATCCTTGTGTAAAAATGGGAATAGATTCTTCAATGGTGTTTGCCTGGCAGGATTTGGAAGAAAAACTATTTCATGTATATGCGAAAGAAAGCAACTGGAAACTTTTGTTTTCACAAAATATTGTTGTTGATGAATCCAAGGGCAATGCGTATTCATCAAATCCAGAAGTTTTGAATAGGGGCGCCGATGATTATTTTATCGTGTGGAAAGACTATCGCACGGGAGAATCGGACATATATTTGCAGAAAATTAAAAACAAAAAAAAATTTACACGGGCTAACATTAAAGTGAATGATGATCGTACTAAACAATGGCAACGTCTGCCACGAATCGCAGGATCAACCAAGGGAAGGTTTGTCTGCGTTTGGGAAGATTATCGAAATGATTTTAAAAATCAGATTGGAGATATTTACGCTCAACTCTTTAATTATGAGGGGCGCCCTATCGGGAGAAATTTCATAGTTAACAAGACACCGGAACCAACTGTGCAGGAGTTCCCGGCAGTCGCGATGAACGAAAAAGGGAAGTTTGTTGTTGCATGGTGTGATGGAAGGAATAATCAAATTCAAGTCTATATTCAACGGTTTTTGTCCAATGGACAACGCATCCATCCAGAAAGGATCGTGTTTCCATCACCGTGCGTAGACTAGAGCCCTCTTTTTTATGATGATTCTGGATAACGTATTTTTTTACCAATGTCAACCGCAGCGCTTTATAATTGTAAAAATTGGGTAGTTTTCTTTTTTAAGACACTTGACATTTGTAACAGCGCTCTCTATATTTCGACCATTAGAAAATGAGAGTTAAATTACATGTTACGTGGCAATTATAAAATAGTTACATTTCTGAGTTCAATTTTTTTATTCCTCCATCGGGTACATCAGATTTTAATAATCTCGTACACATCAAACAACCCACATTAATACACTTAACAATAATTAGGAGAAAAATATGAAACATATGCTCTACTTTTTTCTAGTTCTAGCTATGTTCGCTCCCGGTCTTATCTTTGCCGGCTCTCAAGGAAAGATCAAGGGTAAAGTCGTTGACCGCGAAAGTGGCGAACCACTGGTAGGGGCGGCTGTAGTTGTCGTTGGAACTTCGTTCGGAACAACAACAGACGTAAATGGCGAATTCAGTATTCTGAAGTTGGAAGTGGGGACTTATACATTGAAATCCAGTTACATTGGATATCAAGCGATCACTATCACTAACATCCGTGTGAACGCAGATCTCACATCAGAAGCAAATTTTAAATTGCCTCCAGAAGGTGTGCAGGTGGGTACTGTTTTGGTAGTTGCAGAACGTCCGTTGGTCAATAAATCTGCCACGGCGTCGGTGCGAATTGTCGATGCTGATTTTGTTGCAAACCTTCCTGTCCGAGGAGTTGAAAATGCAGTTCGTTTGCAACCGGGTGTTATATCACGTGACAATGACTTTTACATTCGCGGTGCTCGTCCAGATGCAACTGGTTTTGTGGTAGATGGCGTGCCTGCAACGAACAAGTTTGTTGGTGGACGTGCAATTAGTTTCAGTGCGGAAACTGTCGAGCAAATTCAGGTACAAGCTGGCGGCTATTCCGCAGAGTACGGTAATGCAAGCGGTGGTTTGGTTATGAGCCAGTTGCGGACCGGGTCTGACAAATGGAAAGCTTCTCTTCTCATGGAAACCGATAATTATACGGGTCAAGGGAATAAAAGTTTAGGTGGTTATTCGTACGGATATTCAGATTATACTTTTACCGTTGGCGGTCCAGTGGTAACCGACAAACTTCGATTTTTTGGTAGTATCCAAAATACATTCTTCCGTGATCTTGATGTTCGACGCTGGGATGGTATTAATATGAAAGGTATTGTAACCGAAGATACGCGATCACCTCTTCATCCAACAACTGCGCAACCGGATACGATCAATCTTGTGTACCAATCGGGTAATCGAATAGGCGGAATGGATAATAGATTTAATTATGTTGGAACCGTATTGTATAATATGGGCAACATTCAAATGCATGGTTCGGGATCATGGTTTTCACAGACTTTCCGCAACAATGCTGGTATAGGTAATGTGCTCAACACTTCACGCTTACCGTTGAATACGAGTCAGAATGGATTTGCAAGTTATAAATTTACGCAATTTATAACTCCAGCAATTAATTATGAAGCAAGCGTATACTACGCTACCCGAGAAAATGTTACTATGGATCCTAACTTTAGATTTAGTGTCAATGCATATGGTGACTCAGTTGCAAATGCTAAACTAGGTTATCAATTCAGAACACGTTATTCTCCGTACGATGCATGGCAATTATACGGTGGCGATGTAGTTATTAATCAACCAGGTACACCCATTGTGACCGTATTTGATAGACAAAATGAAGATAAAATGGGAGGTCGTTTAGACTTTTCTGCCCAAACTCAAAACCACGCACTTAAGGTTGGGGGTGAATATAATACGTATACATTTAGACGGTTCAGTCCTGGAAATGCACTTCTTCGCGCGCAAACAGTTAACGATCCAACTTTATCGGCAGACGATAAAGTTATACAGCTTAGAACCCAAGGTACTGGAATAGATAATTATGGGTATGATGTATATGGGAAATCGATTGACGCCGATGTGCAGAAAAATGGTCTAGTAACTGATTTAGGTCCGCGAAAACCAGTGGAAGCAGCATTCTACGTGCAAGATAAAATTGAACTGCCCGATATCAATGTGAACGTTGGTGTTCGTTACGACTATATTGACAATGGTGGTATAGAATTGATTAACCCATCGTTTGTACTTTTTGACGAAGTGAATAAAGTTATCTCAAGTGCCTCGTACAGAAAAACTAAGGCAGCGCAATACATCAGTCCTCGTATCGGATTTTCGTTCCCCGTCACCGATAGGACAGTCTTCCATGCGCAATTTAATAAATTAGTGTCAAGCACCCGTTACAGAGATTCATATTTAGGTCTTGGCCGTACCTATAGTCACGTTAAGGGCGGAAATTTCTTTACGGGAGTATCTGGGTATGGTTTGCGCCCGGAACGTACGACGCAATATGAAATAGGTTTTGCTAATCAGGTTTCAGATTTTGCTTCATTTGATATCACAACATTCTATCGTGATATCCAAGATCAAGTTCAATACACACAAATTCAACCTGCATCAGGCGCAAGCCAACAGGTGTATCCTACGCTTGTCAATGGTGATTATTCAACGACCAAAGGTTTGGAATTGCGAGTAACATTGCGTCGAGTAAATAGATTACAAGCTCAAG
>JAQUOA010000007.1:21125-32429 GCA_028749215.1 Bacteroidota bacterium | reverse complement strand
GTTGAGCCTTTTCCCTCTTCGCTGTCGAACGCAAGCTCCACATGATTTGCCTGTGCTAATCTGCTGGCGATAAACAAACCAAGCCCTGCACCTTGCTGTTCGTTCTTTTCGCGGTTTACCTGCTGGAATTTTTTGAAGAGTTCGTCCTGCTTTCCTTTCGGTATACCGCATCCCGCATCTTTAACGGCGAAGATATACGAGCGGTCTTTTTCAGTTAAAGTAATGAGAACTTTGCCTCCCGAGGCAGAAAATTTCATGGCATTGTCAATCAACCGGCGTAAAATAATTTCTAAGTGCGGCATATAGACGGAAAAAGAAATTTGTTTGTTCGGCACAGAATTTTCTATCGTCACATTATAGTGTAGAATTTTCTGTTCGACATCCCGTAAAATTCTGTCAATCATTTCGTACGGGCTCAGTTGTACGCTGCTAATTTGAAGCTCGCGCAGCATTTCACCCGATTCAATCTTCGTTGCTAGCAAAAAATCATCTACCATTGCGCTTAAACGTTTGCTGTTTGATTGAAGCATTTCTAAAAATTCTGTCAATTCTTTGGGGGAGAGTGTTTCGTTCGTATCAGAAAGCACTTCCGTGGCACCAAGAATAGAGGTAAGCGGCGTCCTCATTTCATGGCTGATGAGACGCAAGAGCTGGTTTTTAATCTGGTCAACTTGCTGAGAGAGTGAATCGGCAAGCTGGTCTTTTCTTTTCAGTTTTCCTTTGATGGTCGATAACAGAAGATTGGGATCAACCGGTTTCGTTAAATAGTCGTCACTCCCAAGCTCTTTCCCCATCATCACGGTTGCATTATCGCTCTGTGCTGTAACAAAAATAAATGGTATGTGCTGTATTTGCGGATTGGAACGAACTTGCCGAAAAAACTCAATACCATTCATTCCCGGCATGATGATATCTGAAATAATGAGATCGGGAATAAAATTTTTTAACAAATCGATAGCCTGCGCCCCGTTGAGAGCCGTACGAACGACATACCCCTCCATCTCCAGCACCATTGCCGTGATGTCTAAAATATTCTCTTCATCGTCAACGATGAGTATGGAGCGAGGAACTTCAGCCATAATGATTTCTCAAAAAAATATTTTTATCGAGATGAATTATTTCATCCCCTTTTTCAAAACGTCAATCATCAACTCATGAATGACGCCGTTCGTTGCCAGCGTCTTTGGGTCGTAAATAATATTTCGTTCATCGCCGGTAAAATTGGTCACCTTCCCTCCGGCTTCTTTTACCAGCAAAATGCCGGCAGCTTTATCCCACGGTTGGAGAAACACTTCCCAATACCCGTCTAACCTGCCGCTCGAAACGTAGGCAAGATCTAACGCGGCAGAACCCAGCCGGCGGACACCTTGCGCCACAGGAAGAAAATTTACAAAATGTTCTACCACGTTGTCCGGGTTCTCTTTTACATTGTACGGAAAACCTGTTACAAGTAAACTGTTAATCAACGTATCGGCAGACGACACCCGAATTTTTTTACCGTTTAAGAACGCTCCCTTTCCTTTTTCTGCAGAAAACATTTCTTCGGCATTCGGATCATACACTACGCCGGCAATAATTTCACCATCGTGTTCAACACCGATGGTCACGCTAAAAATCGGGAGGCCGTGCGTATAATTTGTCGTTCCGTCCAACGGATCGATGATCCAACGGTAATCGGAGCTGTTTTTTCCGGCACCGCTTTCCTCTCCCAGAATGGCGTGAGAAGGGAAATGCTGGTGAATCTTCTTGATGATTAATGCTTCGGACTGCTTATCGATTTCCGTGACAAGGTTTGTTTCTTCTCCTTTTTTTCGTTCAATGTTTTTAACTTTTCCTATGTTATATTTAAGAAACTTCCCCGCTTCTAAAGCGGCTTCAAGAGCAACGTTGAGCATACGGTCTTTCATTAAGTGTTTGGCAAAAGATAGACAATAATTGACCGAGCGTCAATTTGTTTCTTGTGTTTGAATCGAAGGTTAATTACTGATAAAGGGTACAAAATGGACACAACCAAATTATCCGAATTGATTGGCCTGAGCCTTAATGCGCAGCAACAGTTCCGTTCGCGTTGGGAAGAAATGAATGATGACGAGTCGGTATTTCTTTCTTCCGATTCATCAAAAGCCATCTTGAAAAAATTAGAGGAAAAACTTGCGGATAATTATCCATTCTTTCATCCCCGCTATGCAGGACAAATGTTAAAACCGCCGCACCAAATTGCAATGGCGGCATATATGATGGCAATGCAAATTAATCCAAACAATCACGCGTTAGACGGCGGGCCGGCGACAGCGAAATTGGAATTGGAAGTTGTCGCAAAATTTGCTCGGATGTTCGGTTACCAAAATTTTATCGGCCATCTCACTTCCAGCGGAACAATTGCGAATCTTGAAGCACTGTGGGTTGCAAAATCGCTTCATCCTCAAATGAAAATTGCTTTCACTTATTCGACGCATTACACACACCGAAGAATGTGCAAGGTGATCGGTGCTCCGTATGTTGTTCTGGATTCATTTGACGATCTTGAAAAGAAAATCGAGGAACATTCCATCGGAACAATTGTCGTCACCCTTGGAACGACTTCAACAGGCAAGTTCGAACCATTGCATGACATTCTTCCAATCGCTCGCGCGCATGGTGTGCGAGTTCACGCCGACGCTGCATATGGGGGATTCTTTACATTACTAGCGCGTCAAAAAAAACTCATCGTTGACCCACAGGCATTTTTAGCATTGAACGACGCTGACAGCATCGTCATCGACCCCCATAAGCATGGCTTACAGCCATACGGATGCGGATGCATTTTGTTTAAAGATCCTTCCGTTGGGAAATTGTATAAGCATGATTCTCCTTACACCTATTTTACTTCTGCCGATCTTCACCTTGGAGAAATATCATTAGAGTGTTCGCGCCCCGGTGCGGCAGCGGCATCACTGTGGGCTACGCTTGAAGCGTTTCCCCTTGAAGCAGATAGAGGTTTGGGTTTGATTCTTACAAAAACACGCCAGGCAGCAATGAAATTTTCACAGCTGATTTCCACCAGTGATTATTTTTTAGAATATACTCCACCCGATCTTGATATTGTGACATACTTTCCACGGACAAAACTTTTCAGTGCTTCGGAAGTTTCGCAGGCAACAGAAAAAATATTTATCGATTTGATGAACCATCCGGTCCATCCTTTATACCTTGCCACGCTCAATGTCGATTCAGTCTCCATTCAAAAGAAAAATCCAAAATTTATTTGTGATATACCGACGACAAAAATTCTACGCAGTGTGCTTATGAAACCGGAGCATCTTGATTTTGTTCCGACAATATTCGCTGAGCTGGAAGAATATGCCAGAACCAATATTAAATAAGATTGGTCGATGAAAAAATTTTTGCTCTTACTTTTATGGTTAGTCACCCTTCTCCCGTCCCAACAAGAACGGCAGACAGGAGTGATTGAAGGAATGGTGGTAAATGAAACTACCAAAGAACCGATCAGCGGCGCGAACATTCAAATAATTGGAACACCCCTTGGGGTCACCACTGATAAAGAGGGGATGTTTACAATCAATCAGGTTCCCATTGGAATGTACCAAGTTCGCGCTTCAATTCTTGGATTCACGTCATTAATCCGAACCGACGTGGTCGTTGCAGTCGGTAAGCAAACCAAAGTTAATTTTGAATTAATAGAATCGTTGTTAGAATTTGAAGGCGTCACTGTCACGACCGACTATTTTCAGAAAAGTCATGATGCTCCAATCAGCATTCAAACTCTGGATGCGGAAGAAATCCGACGATTGCCAGGAGGTTTTGAAGATGTTCTTCGTGCGGTTTCAATTTTGCCGGGAGTCGCACAAGTGCAAACGGGCAGAAACGATATTATCGCGCGCGGCGGCTCCCCATCGGAAAATCTTTTTGTCATCGATAATATTGAAGTGGCCAACATCAACCACTTTGGAACACAAGGTGCCGGAGGCGGTCCGCTCAGTTTTGTCAATTTGGATTTTATTAATGAAACAACTTTCCGCACGGGAGGATTCAGCGTTCAGTACGGCGACAAACTTTCTTCTGTACTGACCATCGATTTAAAAGATGGACGAACTGATCGCTTTGGAGGAAAAGCAACAATTTCCGCATCACAATTCGGCTTGAATCTTGAAGGGCCGACAAACCATGAAGGGTCGTTTCTTTTTTCTGCGCGGCGAAGTTACCTCGATTTTATTTTCAAAGCCGCAGGCTTCGGATTTGTTCCTGAGTATTGGGACTTTCTCGGAAAAATAAATTACAAACTTTCTTCCGCTGATCAATTGAACATCCTTGGAATTGCGGCGTTAGATAACGTAAAATTATTTAATGACACTGAAGAAAAAAGACTCGACAATTCACGCATCCTGTACAGCGCACAGAATCAATTTATCGGCGGCGCATCGTGGCGTCACTTGCTGAACAGAGGATTTAGCACCGTCACAATCAGCCAAACATATTACGGTTACCAGTATCGGCAGGATGATAGTCTAACGAATCCGATTTTTAAAAATATTTCTGATGAATATGAAACAACGTTTCGCGCTGATGTAGTGCTGCAAGCCGGTAAAGAAACCGAAATATCATTTGGTGCGCTTGGCAAATTTATTGATTTCCAGTCTCGTATTATCCTTCCGTTATTCTGGACAAATTTTGGCCAACGGCTTTCTGCTGATGCAAAATTGGATACTACCGCATGGAAATCTGCCGGATATGCTCAACTCTCCCATTCATTGTGGCATAATTTCCGTTTCACTCTTGGTGGCAGACTCGATTACTTCAATTTGATCAAGAATGATGTGACGTTTTCACCAAGAATGTCTGTTTCTTATGCCGCCTCACCGGTTACGACATTAACTCTGAGTATCGGAAACTATCATCAGGCACCGTCGTACGTATGGTTAGTAGCAAATGCATCAAATCGAAATCTCAACTTTATCTCCGTGAATCAATATATCACCGGCATTGAGTATTTTCTCCGTTCAGATATCAAGGCAAGTGTCGAATCGTACATCAAAAACTATTCTCAATATCCGGCAAGTGTTGCCCGCCCTTATTTAGTATTGGCAAACGCCGGCGGCTTCGGCGGCTCGGAAGAAGGTTTTGCATCGTTCGGATTAGATCCTCTCATCAGCGAGGGTTCGGGACGTTCACAGGGAATTGAACTGTGTCTGCAAAAAAAATTTTCTGATGAACCATGGTACGGATTACTAAGTATCACATATAATGAATCGCGTTTCAAAGCAATCGACGGCATTGAGCATCCTTTCACATTTGATCAACGATGGATTTTGAATCTTGGAGGAGGGTACATCTTGGATGAAGCGTGGGAGTTTAGTGGTAAGTTTAGATTTGTCACTGGAAGGCCTTACACACCCTACAACGCAGACGGAACTCAGAATATGAATGAGCTGTACAGCGCGCGCGTTGGAATCAATCATAGTTTGGATTTGCGCGCCGACCGACGATGGAATTTTGAGAGGTGGAATTTAATTACGTATGTAGACGTTCAAAACGTGTACAACCGAATTCCGTTACAGACTCCCGTTTTTGATGAACAAGCAAAAGAAGTTCGACAGCCCAAAGGTGTTATCGGCTTACTCCCTTCGATTGGAATTAGTGCAGAGTGGTGAAAAGACTACGAAAAGTATTTATTTATTTGTGGAATCGTCTATTTCAAAGAGTGTTTCAATAAATATTCAATGCTTGATCGAATAGCACGTTCTTCTACAGTCAACGGCAATGTTGTTTTTCCGATAGATTGAGGAAGCACCATCCGAATCTTTCCATCTTTCACTTTTTTATCGAGCGTCATGGTATTTATCAAAGAACGGATATTCATTTTTATGGAAGAAAGTTTCGGAAGCGGAATACTATCAATGACGGCTTCGATTTTTTCTTTTTCGACAGAAGAGATCATCTTAAGATTATAAGCGACCTGCGTTTCGGCAATCATTCCGTACAAAATTGCCTCGCCATGTTTAAGCGTTGAATAACCGCCTGCGTGTTCAAAAGCATGGCCGATGGTATGCCCAAAATTTAATTTGGCTCTCAGACCGCTTTCTCGTTCATCCTTGGAAACGACGTATGCTTTCAATTCACAGCTTCGTTTCACCATCGTTTGAAGCACGTGTCGATCTCGCGACATTGCATCAGAAATACTTTGTGAAATGAATTCAAAAAACTTTTTGTCCAGAATGATGCCGTACTTCACAATCTCTCCCAATCCGCACACTATTTCACGCTGAGGCAAAGTGGAAAGCAGATCAACGTCAGCAAGGACAAAGCAAGGCTGGTAAAAAGCTCCAATCATATTTTTTGCCAACGGATGATTGATTCCGACTTTACCACCGACCGAGCTATCTACCTGTGCCAGCAATGTCGTTGGAATCTGAACGAATCCAATGCCGCGTTGATATGTTGCCGCAACAAAACCTGACAAATCACCAATGACACCGCCGCCCAATGCAACAATGGTTGCAGAACGTTCGATCTTCCATTGCAATAATTGTGTAAAGATTTTTTCTGCACGCTCAAAACTTTTTTGTTTCTCTCCGGGTGGGATGGTAATGTTAAACACACGAAATTTCTTGGACCGAAGGCTTCCCAGCAGTGTTTTATGATACAGTTTTGCAACCGTTGAATCCGAGATAACGACGACAGTGTGTGAAATTTTGTGCCGTTGGAAGTACGCACCGGCTTCTTTTAACAAACCTGAGCCGATGTAGATTGGATAGGTGCGATTGCCGAGTGGAACGCGTACGGCCGCTATGCGTGATGGGTTAGTCAATGTAGATGGAAAGTTTTTTTGCCAGCTCGTCGATGGTGTACCCTATTTTTTTTTCATCGGTGTTGATAACAATATCTGCCTGTTCGTAATACGGAGTTCTGGTGTGAAGCAGTGTTTCAATTTTCTTCATCAGATCATCACCATCAAGCAAGTTTCCTTGATCATCCCGAAGCATCGGCCGGTCGCTCTTCGTCCGCAATCGTTGGAAGATATGGTCGGCATCCGATTTCAAATAGATCATAATGCCGCTTTTTTTTATCAGCTCAAGCGTTTCATCGTTTGTGACCGTTCCGCCCCCAAGCGAAATAACCGTTGTGGTTTGATGCAGAATTTGCCTCAGCATGTCGCGCTCGGAAGCGCGGAATTTCTTTTCACCTTCGGAAGCGAAAATTTCACCGATCTTTTTCTTTTCCTTTTGTTCAATCAGAACATCCAGATCAACAAACTTATACCCGATCGTATTTGCTAAAATGGGTCCCACGGTACTTTTTCCGCTTCCCATAAATCCGGTGAGGAAGATGATCGTTTTTTTTTCTGTTTTTGTTTTCACGCTCTTGCACAAAAAATAAAATCCCGCCAGATACTCCGGCGGGAATACATTGATTTCAATACATCATTAAAACTGAAACACCATCCCAACCATGTAATTGATGCCGTATAAATTTATCCTCGTTACAGACTCGGTTTGCCGAAGCGGCACCCTCACTCCTTGAAACGTCGTATAGGGTTGGTCAAATTTATCGGTAACATCAAAATGCGGATCTCGAAATTTTATTTCGCCTCGCACACCAATATAGTTTGAAATTTTATACTCAACTCCGGTCAACACGTGGATGCCCATTGATGATTCGGAATTTACTGTTGAAGCTTGAACACCGGCGATGGAATACAACCGGTTTCCGTCGTAAAGTCCAAACCCGCCTCCCATGTAGAATTGAATGTCATCTGAACTGATCGGCACGATATAGTAACCGCTCAATTCAATCATCAACACAGAAAAACCTTCGTCGGTTGGAATGCGGACATTATCGGAAAACGATGAGTATGCGAAAGAATGATCAACAGATCGAATTTTTTCTACTCCGATACCGAGATAAAATCTATCCCACATCAAATTCCATCTCACGTCGGCACCATAACCCAAATTCGACGAGATCACTTTTTCTTCATCAAAGACAAAGTTCGTTCGATTGATATCGTAGAAGAATCCGGTATTTGTGGTGAATGTTCCTTTCAGTGTAACGCTCAAATGCATATCGTTCGCCCACGTAGAGCACCACACTGCCGAACTAAGTATGAGTAGAAAAAGTCGCCGCATTCCACCTCAGCATTGTTGATCTATCTGAAAAAAACTTCCCGGTCATCTTCAATGTCGGCCGTTTCCTTCAATTTCTCCAGCCATTGCGTCAGGATCCGCTGTTTCTTTTCCTGCAAGAGCTGGGCAGACACAATATTTTTCTGCGCATTAAATCCTGTAGAGTCAAAAGAAGTTCTGTTCAAAATCTTAACCAGATAATATCCTCGTGCACCTTCTACAGGTGGGAGAATTTTTCCAATCTCTCCTGTTTTCGCAATACCATTCAATGCAAATTCTCTTCCAACGGATGGTATTCCTCCGCCGACATTGAAATCTCCCGTCGTTTGAATGAGGATATTCGGATCGGAAGCAAGTGAATTTAAATCTCCACCGGCACCGAGTGATGCAAATAATTTTTGTGCAAGTTCTTTCAATTGCAGCATTTTTTTGGTGTGCAGTGCACGCGGCTGGAGCGATGTTTTGACTTCGTCAAATGACTTCACACCTTCTTTTTTTATTTCAATTGTTTTGACGATTGCATATCCATTGTTTACCGGATACGCCTCACTAATATCACCGACGGAACTTTTGAAGGCATACTTGTTAATCGATTCAAAAAAACCTAAACCCGGTACCATCATCCCTTTTTGAAAATCCGGTGTCTCTTGCACTTGTAAGCCGAGAGATTTTGCCTCAGTGTCAAAATTTCCTTTCTTCGCAACGTACGCAAAATCCTGCGCTCGTTGGAACGCATCATCGCGGGTGCGCGAACTCGCTTTTACCGGAATTGAAATTGTCGAAACTTTCACTTCGCGGTTGTCACGCCCTTCAATCTTGATGACATGAATGCCAAATTGCGTTTTTACCGGTCCGATGATTTGTCCGGGACGTCCGTTCAACGCTGCTTCTTCAAATTGTTTTACCATTCTGCCTTTGCCGAACCAGCCCAGTTCGCCGCCCGATTGTGAAGCGCCCGGCTCGGTGGAATATTGGCGCGCCAAGGAGGCAAAATCTTCTCCCTTTTTAGCACGAGCAATTAACTCACCAGCAAGTTTTTTTGCAGCAGTTTCTTGCTCCGGTGTTCCGGCAGAGAGCAAAATATGGCTGGCTTTCACAAACGCATCGTTGTTTTTTTTCTCTTCTAAAATTTTAAAAATATGGTATCCTTCGCCATCCGATACAGGGCCGACCAAATCTCCAACTTTTGCGCTGAACACGGCACTTTCTTTCTCTTTGGTCAATTCTCCATGTTTGAAGAACGCCGGCTTCGGAGAAGTTTCAGCATAATTTTTTTGCAGCTCATCAAAACTAATTCCTGATTTAGCCTGTGAAAGCACACTGTTGATCTGGTCAAACACATCTTGCGAATCTTTTGCCGAGGGTTGATCGCTGAAAAACACGTACTTTATTTTGCGCGATGCCTGAACTTTAAATTCTTCGGTATTGTCGTTGTACACTTTTTTTAGATCGTCGTCGGTCACCGTCACTTTGCTGTCGGCAATAAATTTATTCGGATCAAAAAAAGCGTACTGTAAATTTGCTTTCACATTTTGATCGATAAATCTGTCTTTGATTTCTCCCTGGGAGATACGGATGGAAGAAAATACTATGCTCTGCATTTTTTCTGCCATTCGTTGTTCGCGCAGCGCTTTTTCTACTTTAACCCAAATCTCTCTATTCCTCGGGTCGTTCAACGCGCTTTCATAGCTGTCACGCCGAAACTGTCCGGTAGAATCACGAAATTGCTGGACTAAAAACTCCGGCGGATTTTCTCCTCGAACCCAATCGATGATTTCCTGATCGCTGACCGTAATTCCGGCTTTTTTTGTTTCCCGTTCAAGCAGGGCTTGCGTAACCAAATTATTCCATACTTGATCACGAATTTGGCGAAGTGCGTTTTCATCAGCTTCTTGCTTTGACTGTTGTTTGTATTGTTCGGTTTGCTGCCTCACAAGTTCAGAAAATTCTTGATACGATATTTTTCGGCCTTCAATTTTCCCGACGGCATCGCTTCGACGGCTTATTCCCAGGTAATCCATTCCCCATTCGAAAACGATTGTGATAATAAAAACCAGTACCAAACCAATAAGAATGACCGGCATGTTGTTGCGCATTCTTGTCATTATTGCCATACTGCGTTCCGACTCCTAACTGCAAAAAAGTGCTACATGATTGTGATTTAAGAATTTGTAATGTAAAATATAGCCGAAAACGGCTTGAAATGCAATGAATAAGGGGTGAAAAGTTTCATCCAGAACAAAAATTTAACCGGCATCTGTTTGTTTCATGCTGCTTAATTCCGTTTCATTCCCTTCACTCACAAAATATTCCTGAATTTTCTGGGCAACTTTTTCTCCTACCACTTCAGCAAGTTGTTCGGCGGTGGCAAATTTTACTCCTTGAACAGAGCCGAAAGCTTCCAGTAATTCGGTTGCCTTTTTCTTGCCGATTCCTTCAATCAGGTCAAGCTCTGTCTGCAGAGTACGTTTATCGCGCAGCGAGCGATGAAATGTGATGGCAAAACGATGGGCTTCATCTCGAATTTGCTGAAGCAGACGCAGTGCGGATGAGCTTTTGGGAATTGATACCGGTTCACTTTCGTTTGGAACAAAAACATCTTCCAACCTCTTTGCCAAACTGATGATCGGATGTTTTTCTAAGCCAAGCTCTTTCAGCGATTCCAATGCACTGGAAAGCTGCCCTTTCCCTCCATCCACCATAATCAGCTGCGGCATTTCAAGATTTTCTTCCTGCACACGTTTGTAGCGGCGATGAATGACCTCCTTCATGCTTGCAAAATCATTCACATCGGCAGGGGCAACAGTTTTAATTTTGAATTTGCGGTACTCGCTTTTCTTCGGCTTGCCGTCCTCAAAAACGACCATCGAGGCAACAGTTTCTGTTCCTTGAAAATGAGAAATATCAAAGCACTCAATTTTACGCGGCGGATGCTGCATTCGTAAATCTCTCTGCAGCGAAGAGATGGCAGCAGGAATAAAATCTTTTTGTTTTAACTTCTGCAGTTTCAATTCATCGAGAAGAAATTTTGCATTCCTCTTGCACATTTCAACCAATTTGAAAATATCCCCGCCTTCCGGCATAAGAATTGAAATAACATGGCCTTTACGCAGCTGAAGCCATCGTTGCAAAATTTGTTCCGATTCCATAACGACGGAAACAATAATCTCCGAAGGAATATCGA
>JAQUOA010000007.1:0-21025 GCA_028749215.1 Bacteroidota bacterium | reverse complement strand
GATTGGTGAAAATATTGCCGCACCCGATTGCGGAGATTGATTGCCTTCCCGACATACAAAATGGTGCTCTCTTTATTCTTAAATTGATACACACCGGGAGATGTCGGCAGATTGCTTAGCTTATCTTGAAGGGAAACCTCATCCTTGGTAATTTGAATAATATGTGTCGGCTGTGGTTCTTGCATGCTACATTTTTTGACTCAGTTCAATCAACACGCCGTTAGTAGATTTTGGGTGGAGGAAAACAATCAAACACCCTTCGCTGCCGTCAGATGGATTTTCGTTGACAAACTGAAATCCGTGTTTCTTCAATCGCATAACCTCGGCGTTGATGTCATCCACCTCAAGACAGATGTGATGAATTCCTTCGCCCCGCTTTTCGATGAATTTTGAAATTGTAGAATCCGCCGATGTCGATTCAAGCAGTTCAATTGAACTTTCATCCAATGGATAGAATGCAATCGTCGCCTTTTGTTCCGGAATGGATTCAGTGTAGGGTGCCGGCTGTTCAAATAATTTTGAGAATAGATCGGACGATAAACCGATATTTTTTACGGCAATGCCGATGTGATTAATCTTTTTAATCATAACTTCTTAACAGAATTATATCATCGTTAGTTCGTTTATTTTAACATACAAAGCAAACGGCGGAATTTCAATGGAAGGCAGCTCGGTCAAGGAAATTGCTAGTGTTCAACCCCGCGGTTTCAGTTCGCACAAAAAATTTTGTAACTCTTTATCTTTACATCAATCCCCGTTCCATCATGCTCGTAAATCCGTCACCGGCAATGATGACGTGGTCATGCACAGAGATGCCGATGATCTTTCCCGCCTCAACAAGTTGTTTCGTAATGTGAATATCTTCCTTGCTCGGTTCAAGATTTCCGCTCGGATGATTGTGCAGTAAAATAACACTGGCGGCGTTTTCCAAAATTGCTTCACGAAACACTTCACGAGGATGCGTGAGTGAAGAATTGAGCAAGCCTTTCGTGATCGTCCGCTCTTGAATTATTTTGTTTGAACTGCTCAGGCACACAACCATAAAGACTTCCTGCTTCAAATCTCTTAACTGTGAAGTATAACGATGCGCGATATCTTCAGGTGTTCGAATTGGTGACGACTCATCATGCTTAGTTGACGCAAGACGGCGGGCAAGTTCAAATGCCGCAATCAACGTAATAGCTTTTACTTTACCGATCCCTTTAAATTTTTGCTGTTTCAAATCACCAACGGTCAGGCCGGCAATCTTTCGCAGCGAATGGTATTCATGGAGAATTTTCTTGGCAAGATCCACGGCGGTCAGTTTTCCGCTCCCCGTATTGATGAGGATGGCCAGCAGCTCTGAATCTGAAAGTGTTGAGGGTCCGTGCTTCAGCAATTTTTCACGGGGGCGTTCATCTTCGGGCCACTCTTTAATTGTGGAATACCGAAGAGGAGGTTCGTTGAGATGTTCATCGGCCATGGTTATTGATAGGTGTAGGTCTGGAGTTTCGACACTGTTCCATCCTTGTATTGCAAAATGTGAAGATTGCCGTTTACTCTTCCGGTTGACAATGTAATGTTATTTCTTACGCCTTGAAAATTAACGATGAAGGACAACGCTTTCGCCAATTGGTCACGGGTCAGTGCACCGTCATTCACCTGCTGAATCACCAGCGACATGACGTCGTATCCAAAAAAAACATTGTCGGTAATTTGTTTGCCGAATTTTTGCGCGTACCTGGAAGAAAGTCTTGTCCATCGTTCTCCTTGTCCCGTCCATCGATCGCTGCCAAACACCACCCCGTCTGCGTAGCGTCGATTCATTTCTAATTCATGAAGGTTGTACCACTCTGATGTACCAAGAATGGTTGTTTTAAGATTGAAGTACGTCACTTGCGACGTAATGACCCCGATGAGCTGGCTTTTTGCAATGGGACAAAAAATCACGTCAATTGAAGAGACCGGATACTGCAGACTGTCAATCGACATCGTAACAATTTTTACCGGAAGTTTTAAAGAATCAGAAATCTCTTTTGCCCTGTTGTTGAACAGTTTTGAAAGATTCAATGAGCCGTCGTGAGCTATTAATGAATCGATCAGTTTCACTCGAACACCAAACGATGCCAGCTTGCCTGTAACTTCGGCAATATTAATTTTCCCCTTAAAGGTGACGATGTATTCAGGCGCTAATCGCGATGCGGTATCCCGCATGACCTTTAGATGACGGCGAAGATCCAATTCGTTTTGCTGATATCGTCGATCCACGACAATATTCGAGCCAAGCCGGACGATCTCCGCCGCAAAAGTATCTGCCTGCATTTTTACAGAAGGAATATCCGAAGCAAGAATAGCAACATTCTTCGCTCCAAGAAAGTTGACTGCATACTGCGCCATAATTTTTGCCCGCATGCTGTTGTTTGGATTTGCCTGAAAAACATATTCGCCTATTTGGGCAATTCCTTCATCAGTGGCGGTCGGTGACACAAGCGGAATTTTTTTCTGCTGAGCAGCCACCGCAGCCTGCATGGTTTCGTCACTGAAGATCGGTCCCACGATGCCGACAATTTTACTGTCCCCTTCCCACATCGTGATAATGCTATCGATCAATGAATGAGACCTCCGTGAATCTTTCACATCTAATTCAATGGCAATGCGTCCGGGTTCGGTCCGTTCCTCATTTGTGGAAATTGCAAGCTGTGCGCCTTCCAAAATTTCGTGGGCAATTTTTTTCTCTCTCGTTTCGGTAGATGTCGAATCAAACAACGGGAGCAGCAGTCCGATTTTCACACCATTTCCGCGTTCAATGCGCGCCAGTAAACGATTCACTCTCAGCTGAAGCGTTTTCCCGTCTGTCTCATCGTGAAAATTCTGAATGAGGGCTTTAGCTTTGTCACCGCTGCCGTTGTGAAAATATTTCTCCGCTAAAATAACGGTGATCAAAGAGCGGATGGTATCGTTCAGCGGAGAGGAGATAACAGCCTGGAGATCAGCTTCGGTCAAAAATTCTGTCGCTACATGGTCGATCACTTTCAAGGAGTGCTCTTTATTCAACCGCTGTTGGGAGATGGAAAAAACTTTTTGCATCTCTTCAAATGTGCTTAAGTACAGCTTACTGTTGTATCGGCACATTCCGCGTGTAAACAATGCGTCTTCAATGTACGCGCTGTTTGGAAACTGGGTGATTAATGAATCGCAAACCGCCTCTGCTTCTGCATAATTCTTCATGGCATACAAAGTTTTTGCCAGCATAATAGAAGCAGCGGTAATGCGATGGTTCGCCGGAAATATATGAATCGAATTTTGAAATGAGATGGAAGAGAGTTTGTAATCTTTTTGAGCGTACTGTTTCATGCCGAGCAAAAAATAATCTTCTGCTCCCTGGGAAAAATATACTTCATCCTGCTGAGCAGGAAGAAAAGCAATAAGGGTAAACAACAGTAAAAATAAATTTTTCATTAGAAGTCGCGACGTAACGATCGTAGGCCAAGAAGATGCACACAACCGATAATGATAAGTGATGGAATCGTAATAATTAAAAAGGTGATCTGCAATACCCGCCAATCGATTGCTGTGCCTCTCGCCTCGTTGACAAACATGGCTGTTGCGGGATATAGATAGACCGCGAGCAACAACACCAGATAAACCAATGTCAGTAAAAAGGTCATGGTCGCACCTTGTGATGATGCGATGCGGATAGGGTTTTTCTCTGCAAAATTTGCGTACACCGAACCTAATCCATAGTTCATACTCGTCAGCGTCAATGTTATAACCGGGGTAACCAATATCGAAAAATACGCCAGAGTTCTTACAGCAACGTGCGGAGTTTCAACACTTTTCATACCCGGAAATATCCCCTCCACCGATCTCGCATATAAGTATGGAATATTGGAGAGCCATGAAATAACGATGCTCAGGCAAACAAGAAAAATTGTCGCAACAAAAAATTTAGTCCAATAAAATTTATGCGCTGAGATGGGGGTGCTTTTCAGCGTCCAATAGGCATTCCCTTCCAAACTGATCAGCGGAAATCCGAACCGCAGTGCAATTGAATTGATGAGGAAGATATTAAAGATGAAAACAACAAGGTAGACCACCGCTTTTAATTCGGGCGATTGCAATTTGATGTTCAATGTGCTGACACTTGAAAGAAATACAGCCAGCAATGCAAACATCACCACAAAATGAATCCATTGACTGGGCTCTCTCACAAATTGCCAGAATTCTTTTTTTAACAAGACCTCGGTTTGGGGAACAAAGAATGATTTTTTTCGAAAGCTGAAGAACGAACTCTTCATCGTTAACTTTTTTACTGACATGGATTTCAATGACAACGATGTAATCCATGTAGAGTAAAACAGAGCATTACCAAGAACCAGCGTAAACACAAAAAGTGCAGCAGTCGACAACACCAGAAGGAAAACATATCCGCCGACAGCAACAAAATTTTTCGTTACGTAAAAATATAAAAATTCGGATACCCAAAAATTCGGCAGAAGTTTTACAGAGCCGGGATCAAGGGAACCGAAGTACAGATCGACGTGCGGGTAATATTTCATTACCTCTTCGACCATGTGGATAGGATTGGAGACTCTGAAGTACAGGTATACCTGAAAAACATAGAAAATTACAATGGCACCAATTAAAACTTTAAAATTGATCTTTGATGCAAGTTTCATCACCAAGAGCAAGACGATCACCGCCATGCACGCCGCCAAAAACATAAACGGAATCATGACGCCTGCCATTGCCAAAGGATAGAAATGCCATGGCAGTGAAAAGTGCACGCCGTAACCCAGCAGGACTGAAAATCCCACCAAGAAGAGCGTGCCGGAGCTGTAGAAGAAATTATCAAGAAATTTGATAACGAAAATATTTCGATACGAAACAGGATTGGAAAGAAGAAAATCTACTTCCGGAGAACGGTATAGTGTTGAGAATGAAACAACCATGTTGCCGAGATTAATGGTCACAAAAAAAATGAACAGAAACATCCCCACAAAACGATGGAACAGAAACAATCCTATCTTTACGTTATCCAGCAGGTACGCTGTGACGAAATTTGAAAAATAAAAAGCCCCTACGGCGAACGATCCGAACACGATGAAGGAGCCGACATTTTTCATCGCCGTTCCAACATCTTGTTTCAGCGACACTTTCCAAAACATTAAATTCTTAAACCACAGTATGTGAAGAAAGGTATTCACTCGCTGTACGGTTCTTTCGTCAATTCCAAAAAGACAGATTCAAGATTGCCGTCATAGTGTACTTTGTGTACGTTAAGATTTTCTTTTGTATCGAGAAAAATAATTTTTGCTTTGTTGATAATAGCAATACGGTCGCACAATTCTTCCGCCATTTCAAGAATATGAGTGGACATAAATATTGACACGCCCTCTTTTGACCGTCGTTTCAGCGTATCTTTTACAATGCGGGCGCTTCGCGGATCAAGTCCCACCATAGGCTCGTCGATAATAATATTTTTCGGATTGTGAACAAATGCGGACGCAAATGTTACACGCTGACGCATGCCCTGGGAATAATCCTCTGTTTTTTTATCAATCCAACTGGCAAGCTCCAAAAGATCAATCACTTGTTCAACACTTTCTTTGAGCTTCTCTTTTTCCATCCTGTAAAGTCCCCCCATGTAATAGATGAACTCGCGGCCGGTGAGTTTGTCGTACATGTACGGATGATCAGGGATATAACCGAATGTTGATTTTGCTTCCATTGGCTGATGAACAACATCAAACCCGTTGATAATAATTTGGCCGTCGGTTGGCGTGAAAAGACCGGTCATCATTTTAATGGTCGTGGTTTTTCCCGCACCATTGGGGCCGAGAAAGCCGAAAAATTCACCTGCGGGTATGCTTAGAGACACATCATCGACTGCCGTGAAAGAGCCGAATTTTTTTGTGAGATGTTTCAGTTCAATCATAATTTTATTTATTGCAAAACAAGAATAGTTCTATTCCCATTCAATTGTTGCCGGCGGCTTTGAACTAATGTCGTACACTACACGGTTTACACCGCGCACTTCGTTAATGATGCGGCTGGAAACATCAGCGAGAAAATCGTATGGTAAATGCGCCCAATCCGCCGTCATACCGTCAACACTTGTCACGGCACGAATAGCAATGGTGTTTTCGTAGGTACGCTCATCTCCCATCACGCCCACCGATTGCACCGGAAGCAATACGGTAAATGCCTGCCATGTTGAATGGTAGAGATTGTGCGTACGCAATTCTGAAATAAAAATATCATCGGCATTGCGAAGAGTTTCAAGCCGCTCCGGCGTGACTTCTCCCAGCACTCGAATGGCCAGACCGGGACCGGGAAACGGATGACGGTCAATGAATCCATCCGCCAAACCCAGCGTTCGCCCAACCGCACGCACTTCATCTTTAAAAAGTTCACGGAACGGTTCAATCAATTTCAAATTCATTTTTTCGGGAAGGCCGCCCACATTATGATGGGTTTTGATTGTTTGCGAAGGCCCTTTAAAGGATGTCGATTCAATCACATCGGGATACAACGTCCCCTGAGCAAGAAATTTAACATCGGGTACTTTCTTTGCTTCCGCTTCAAAGATATCTATAAAAGTTTTACCGATGATTTTACGTTTTTGTTCAGGATCAGTCATGCCTTTTAATCGTTCAAGAAAAATTTTCGTTCCGTCAACAAAATCTAATGTAATATGATACTCATCTCGAAAAGTTTTTACGACCCGAGCGCTCTCATCCCGTCTCATGAGGCCATTGTCAATATGAATGCAGAAGAGCTGGTCGCCGATAGCCTTGTGCAGTAACACCGCAGCGACCGACGAATCGACGCCGCCGCTCAATGCACATAGTACTTTGCTCGTTCCAACTTTTTGGCGAATGGTGTTGATGGAACTTTCGATAAAAGATTCTGCGCTCCAATCACCTTTGCATACGCATATTTCAAACAGAAAATTACGGAGAACTTTCGTTCCTTCTTTGGTATGAACAACCTCAGGGTGAAATTGAATGGCAAATATTTTCTTTTGCAAATTGCGGATGGCGCAAATTGAGGCATTCTCGGAATGAGCGATCTTTTCAAAACCCACGGGCATCTCAGTCACTTCATCGCCGTGGCTCATCCATACTTCACTTTGCTGAGAAAGATTTTTAAGAATATCAGAGCCTGAATCAATAAGCAATTGCGCACGGCCAAACTCACGGCGCGGTGCTTTTGTCACTGCACCGCCGTTTTGATGGGCAATGAGTTGCAACCCGTAGCAAATTCCTAGAACAGGCACACCAAGGTCGTAAATACGCTTATCGGGAATAGGTGCATCGGGGGCATACACGCTTGAAGGTCCGCCCGAAAGTATTATTCCCTTCGGATGAAATGATTGAATCTTTTCGAATGAAATGTTGAATGGATGAATTTCACAGTAGACGTGAAGTTCGCGCACACGCCGGGCGATCAATTGAGTATATTGGGATCCAAAATCGAGGATGAGAATTGCTTCGGTATGAGTCATTACAAAGTTCGCAGCTAAAATTTGTGTAATCGGACGTTTCTTACTTAAATCTACGATTTGAAGATTAGATTTCCAAAGTATTTGAAAGAACGATTGCCCAAATATATTTCGCCCTTTTCAAAATTCCATTCTTGTTTTGGCATTCCATTTTCTGTAATTTGTTGCAGTTATGTCAGAAAAAAACAACGAATACCTTGCAGAAGAACGAATTGCCATATCAAACCGTAAAGCACGCCATGATTATGAGATTTTAGATTCTTATGAAACAGGAATCGTCTTACAGGGGTCAGAGGTAAAATCTTTACGGCAAGGGAGAGCAAATTTGCAGGACAGTTACGGGATATTGAAAAAAGGAGAAGTGTGGCTTCTGAACATGCACATCAATCCATACGAGCACGCAAACCAATTTAACCACGATCCGCTTCGCACACGGAAATTATTATTACACCGAAGTGAAATCCGCAAGCTCATCGGCAAAACGACTGAAAAAGGGTTGACGCTTATTCCCCTCAAAGTGTATTTCAAAAAAGGGGTCGCGAAGGTTGAACTTGCACTCTGCAAAGGTAAAAGAGATTACGATCGGCGCGAAGATATTAAGAAGAGAGATGTAGAACGTGAGATGCGAAGAAATTTACGTCGTTCGTAACGCCTGTAAAAATTTTATAAATCATGTTTGATATTTTTTATTCAACGTAAGAAACTATGAGCTTCCCTTCTCTTAATGAACAAATGGATATTATCCGCCGCGGTGTTTCGGAAATTATTCCCGAAGAAGATCTCGCGCGAAAGATTGAAAAATCTTTAAAGACAAAGAAACCGTTAAACATTAAATTAGGATGCGATCCGAGCCGCCCCGATCTTCATCTTGGTCATTCAGTGGTGCTGCGCAAGCTTCGCCAATTTCAAGATTTAGGACATCAGGCAATTCTCATCGTCGGTGATTTCACCGGTATGATCGGCGATCCTTCGGGACGAAGTAAAACACGCCCTTCCCTTTCACTTGAAGAAACGAAGAAGAACGGACAAACCTATTTTGATCAGGCAGTAAAAGTTCTATCGGACAAAAATATTAAGATGGTGTATAACTCCGAATGGCTCGGAAAGATGAGTTTTACCGATGTCATCAAACTCGCAAGCAAATACACCGTCTCGCAAATGCTTGAACGTGAAGATTTTCACACACGTTTTAATAAAGAAGAACCTATCAGCGTGCACGAATTTCTCTATCCGCTGGCACAGGCAATGGATTCCGTTGCAATTGAAAGCGATGTAGAACTGGGCGGCACAGATCAAAAATTCAATCTGTTGGTCGGACGGGCAATTCAACGAGAGTACGGCAAAGAGCCGCAAGTGATTCTTACCATGCCGATACTTCCCGGCACGGACGGTGTTGAAAAAATGAGTAAGTCATTGGACAACTACATCGGCGTTAACGATTCTCCAAAAGAGATGTTCGGAAAGACATTGTCCATCCCTGATAAATTGATTTATGACTACTTTTTATTAGCGACCAATGTTCCGGCATCAGAACTTAGTAAGATTCAAAAACAACTGGCTGATGGGTCCATCAATCCGCGGGATTTGAAACGACAGTTAGCCCGTGAAATTGTTGCCTTGTATCATTCTCCAGAATCGGCAACGGCAGCGCAGGAAGAATTTGACCGTATCTTTATTAAAAAAGATACTCCCGATGTTATTGAAGAGATCACGTACGGGAAAATCGGGTCATCGGTCAACATCCTTCAATTGATCACTGAAACAAAACTTGCACCCTCAAAGAGCGAAGCTCGGCGTTTGGTTGAGCAGGGCGGTGTTTCGGTAAACAACGAAAAAATTTCAGATGCAAAAATGGCAATCACTTTGAATAAGGCAGTGATTGTGAAAGTCGGGAAGAGAAAATTTTTAAAAATTATTCCTTTTTAATCTTTAAAATAACTCTTGCATTTCTTTGTACAATCCGTATATTCGGTTAACTTAAATGATCACATCACCCATTCGCGGATGATCTATGACAAACTTTTTTTACAAAACAAAAATACCCTAACGTTATTTCACTAATCACCAAGGAGATGAGAAATTGTCGTTCGTTCCAGCCAAGATGTTTTTTACCAAAGGTGTCGGCAGACATAAAGACTACTTACAATCATTTGAACTTGCACTCCGCAACGCTGGCATTGAAAAATGCAACCTCGTCACAGTTTCCAGTATTTATCCCCCAAAATGTAAACGAATTCCGCCGGCAGAAGGTTTAAAACTTCTCGAACCGGGGCAAGTCACATTCTGTGTCATGGCTAGAAACGCAACCAATGAACCGAATCGGCTTGTCGCATCTTCGATCGGCGTGGCAATGGCGGCAGATGATTCACAGTACGGCTACCTCTCTGAGCATCATCCGTTTGGTGAAACCGAAGAAAAAGCTGGCGAATACGCTGAAGACTTGGCGGCAACAATGCTGGCAACAACACTGGGCATTGAATTCGACTCAAACATTGCATGGGATGAACGTGAAAAGCATTTTAAGATGAGCGGAAAGATCCTGAAGACGTTCAATGTCACACAGTCGGCCGAAGGTGATAAAGATGGAAAATGGACAACAGTTGTCTCGGCGGCTGTTCTTCTTCCTTAATTTTAGCATAAACAGGTTCACGGTCACCCAATGCTGTGAACCTGTCTGCTTTTCGTTCTAAGTAATTTTTAAGACTTCATTTACCCCTTCCTAAGAATGACGACCGTATATTTCTCCATAGATTTCAGCACGTATTTTATTATTTATAAAAGGAGATTATATGTTCGATCTTACATACTTACATCCGATGATAGTCCACTTTCCTATAGCTCTTTTAATTATTGGACTATTTGCTGATATTATAGGAGTAATTTTCAAAAAGGAATTTTACATGCGGACAGCTTTGTATTTGCTGGTTCTTGGAACATTGGGAGTTGTCGCAGCATATTTTTCCGGGGATTTTGCGGGCGAAGGAATTGTAGAGGCAGGCAGCTTAAAAAATGCACTTGAAACTCATGAAGATGCTGCCAAAATTACCGTGTGGGTAATGAGTTTCGTTGCCGTTACCCGCCTTGCACTTGTGCTGATGAAAAAATATAAAGGACTGCTCCCTATTGTTTCGGTATTATTGTTTGCAGTCGGCGTGTTGACCATGGCGCGCACGGCACATTACGGCGGACAATTGGTATACAAACATGCCGCCGGTGTCCAACTTCAAATAGGATCGTTGCCGGCAGTTTCTGAGGAAGAGACAAAAGACAACGATTAAAACTTCATGCGGATTTTAGTTGTTGAAGATGAAAAAGGAATTGCCAATTTCATTCACGACGGATTGAAAGAAGAAGGATTTGCCGTTGATGTTGCCGGCAACGGAATTCTGGGCTTGGAATTGGCACAGACGAACGATTATGATTGTCTTCTGCTCGATTGGATGTTACCGGGTCTAAGCGGCATTGAACTTTGCCGCGCTCTGCGAAAAGAAAACTCTTCCGTCCCTATAATTTTTTTAACAGCAAAAGATACTGTCGCCGATACGGTTTTTGGTTTAGAGACAGGGGCTAATGACTACATCAAAAAACCGTTTGATTTCAACGAACTTCTTGCCCGCGTTCGGGTGCAAATTCGTTCCGCGGAAGACGGAAACAACATCCTTCAGTGTAATGACATTACGTTAAATCCCGACACTCATCAGGTTATCAAAAACCAAAAAGAAATTTCGTTAACGGCCAAAGAATTTTCATTACTCGAATTTCTTCTCCGGAATAAAGGAAAAGTGTGCTCTCGAACCCGTATCATCGAACATGTATGGGATATGCATTTTGATGCCGATACATCGGTCATTGATGTATATATCAATTACCTTCGCAAAAAACTTGACCCCGCAGGGGAAAAAAAATACATCGAAACAATTCGGGGCGCCGGTTACATCATGCGAGAATGGCAATAAATGTCATGCAGGTAAATTTACGAAATAGAATAGCAGGCTACTATGTTTTTACAACCGGAATTCTCATCGCCGGCATCTTTCTTCTTTTATACTACGTCATCGCACAAACAATGTATGCCCATCTCGATGAAGATTTGACTACCGAATCCACGGAAGTTTTTAAGAGCATTGTCGTCTTGAGCAATCAATTTGTCTTTGCCAATCCTTACGAGTGGAAAGAAGGCGAGCACAAACAAGTAGAAGTTAATCCAACTTTCATCCAGGTTGTCGACACTGCCGGAAATTTTGTTCGTAAATCGGAAAATTTATTTTCGGCAACACTCAGTGGTCGAAAAGATTTGCACTCGAAGGTATTCTACAGTACTACCCTCTCCAATTCTTCAATTCGACAGCTTCAAATGCCTATTGTCAGCACTGAAAATAAAATCTTGGGCTACCTTCTTATTGCAGTTCCTTTATCTGAAGTAGAAATTCTCCTCCACAATCTGCAGATTTTACTTGTGATTGTTTATCCGATAACTCTCTTTCTGTTGTTTATTCTCAGCAGATTTATCGCAGGAAAAAGTATCTCCCCAGTCAATAAAGTCATCTCCACAGCGGAACATATCACGAAGGAAAACCTGGAAGAACGCATTGAACTGCCTCAGCATAAGGATGAATTGTATCGACTCACCGCAACTATCAATCAGCTGCTCGACCGCTTGCAGGATACTGTCGTTCGGGAACAGCAATTTACTTCCGATGCTTCACACGAACTGCGCACACCATTGACATCAATCAAGGGCACATTAGAAGTGCTAATTCGCAAACCGCGAACGGCAAAACAGTACGCTGCAAAAATTGCGGTGGTGATTACCGAGGTAAACCGGCTTTCACACATGGTAGAACAGTTACTGACGTTAGCTCGATATGAAAACCATCAAATTCAAAAATCATTTACCAGAATCCACCTTCCTTCTCTTATACAAAATGTTTTGAATAGAATGGAAAACGAAATAGAAGTATCTCAAATGAAAATCCGTTTCAAAAATTTTGCATCTGAAACCGTCGAAGCTGATGAATATATGACCGGCGTTATGATTGAAAACATTGTCGCCAATGCATTGAAGTACAGCAAACAGGGATCAAATCTTACCTTCTCGACATCAAAGACTACAACAGAAATTCTCTGTTCAATTAGTGATAAAGGATTGGGAATTAGTGAAGAACAACTTCCTTATATCTTTGACCGATTTTATCGAACGGACGAATCACGCACATCATCTATCCCCGGCACAGGCCTGGGTTTAGCCATCGTAAAGAAATTCTCAGATGTACAATCGCTCCCCATTACTGTTGAAAGCGAAATTGGCATCGGAACCACTTTTACCATTCACTTCCCAAAGCTGTAATTATTCTCTAATCATATTTTAAGAT
Source organism: Bacteroidota bacterium (assembly GCA_028749215.1). Lineage (GTDB taxonomy): Bacteria > Bacteroidota > Ignavibacteria > UBA10030 > UBA8401 > JAQUOA01. The sequence goes on along the minus strand of JAQUOA010000007.1, from coordinate 8,167 downwards.
TCCTTTAAGGATGCTTTTAACAGCATTAGAGTATCTTTGTAGGAACTTTTAACCGCTTTATACTTTAACATTCACCATTCAGAAAGGGTCCACTGTATGAAAAAGTTTTTTGTTGTCCTGTTGGCAGTCATGATTGTTACTTCAATAACCTTCGCCAAAAATCCAACTGCACCAATGGCACGAGCCATTGAAGATGTAAAGAATGCAATTGTCGGTGAATCCACAGCCAGCGCAAAATATGCTGCCTATGCAAAAAAGGCGAAAGAAGAAGGTTATACTAAAGTGTCGTTGTTGTTTGAAGCCGCGTCAAAAGCCGAAGCAATCCATGCCGGGAACCATAAGGCTGCGTTAGAACAACTCGGAGATAAATCACCGGTTGTTGATCCGAAATTTGCAGTAAAATCAACCAAAGAAAATTTAGAAGATGCCATTAAAGGAGAATCATATGAAATTGCAACAATGTATCCTGAGTTTATGAAGGATGCCAATGAAGCGAAAGCAAATATTGCTCTTCTTTCGTTCAATTACGCATATCAGACTGAACAAAAACACAAGGCAATGTACACAAATGCTCTGAAAGCATTAAATGAAAAGAATGAAAAAACATTACCCTCACAATATCAAGTCTGCCCTACATGCGGCAACACATATGAGGGAACCGCACCGGCACGCTGCGGGATTTCGATGACACCAAGAGAGCGCTTTTTGACAATTATGTAAGGTTGCGGGGGGATACAAAACAAAAAGGGAGGTCTAATGACCTCCCTTTGTTATTTGATATGTAAAACTGTTACACGGTAGTCGGAAATACCTTCTTGTAGTCCTGATAATACCCCATTACCAATTCCACATAGTTTGAAGTCTGCTGCCAATCCTTAAAATACCCGCTTGTGGGTTTGTGTTCTTCCCATACATACTTATGAAGAGAAGCATATTTTTTTGATAGCAGAGACAACGAGTTTTTCACAGATTGCCAATCATTCGGATTATCATTGACATATTTTGCCATTTTCTGAGCATCAGAAATACGAGTCGGGCCCGCATTGTATGCCGCTAAGGTCAATTTCAGTCGATTTTCACCGCTCATATCCTTATCGTCGAAAGACTGATAAATCCGAGACAGGTAATAAATTCCTCCTTGTATATTACCTTTAGGACCTTCAAAGCTTTGGTTTTCTTCACCCAATTTGTCGGCCAATTCCTGCTGGGTAGCAGGCATTATTTGCATGAATCCTTTTGCACCTTTATGACTTTCGGCGGAATGGTCAAAACTAGACTCAACTTTCATTACGGCAACAATTAGCCGCCAATCGACCCCATATTTATCTGAGTATTTTTTGATGGTATTTCCGTATTTATTCAAGATTGTCAAAGATCGATTATCGAGCTTTGTTTTTGATATATCTTGAATGAAGATCTTATCAGACTTTCCGGAAAACGACCCATCAAAACAGCCAAAAAGCACTACAGGCACAAACCAGAAAGCGTTGAATAGAATCTTTCGCATTATTACCTCAAATTGTTGGAAAATTCCCTTCTCATAAAGGGGTTCTTTAAACACAAATGCCAAGATAACATAGTATATTATCTTGGCACTTTAAACTTAGCAAAACATAGCCTAAGGAGCAAATTATATTTTTCTAATGTTTACCGAGATGGGTTACTCTTCTTGGAAATGGAAAATATTACTGAAACCAGCAAGATTGTTATAACTACAAAAAGTGATGGCAAAATCCCAATTTTGTACAAATCGACAATCAGCATTTTTATCCCAACATAAGCCAACACGACTCCTACCCCGTACTTTACATATCCAAATGACGAATGAACTTCAGCCAAGACAAAATAGAGCGAACGAAGTCCAAGAACTGCCATTAAATTAGAGGTCAGAACAATGAACGAATCTGTAGTAATAGCAAAGATGGCTGGGATAGAGTCAATTGCAAATACCACATCCATTGTCTCAATGACGATGAGACAAACGAAAAGAGGCGTGGCAATCAACTTTCTGCCATTTTTGATGAAGAATTTATGTCCATGATAATTGTTATCAACCGGCATTATTTTGCGGAACCAGATGACGGCAATGTTCTTTTCCGGATGGATCTTTTTTTCCTCCCCAAAAATAACTTGATAGCCCGTATACACCAACAAAACGCCGAAGAAGTAGAGTATCCAATTAAATTGCCTTATTAAAGCCGCTCCAAGAATAATGAGTATTCCTCTTAAAATTAAAGCGCCAATAATTCCCCAATTTAAAACTCGGCGTTGATCTTTTAATTCCACACCGAACATCGTAAAGACAATGAGGAATACGAATAAATTATCAACGGAGAGAGATTTTTCAATCAGGTATCCGGTAAGAAACTCGAGGGCTTTCTGATGACCTTCAGTGTAGTAAATAACGGTGTTGAATACTAATGAAAGAGCGATCCAGAAAATACTCCAATAAACAGCTTTTCGTAAGGGCATTTAACGTTTTATTTCTTATATTCTTTTCAAAGATACAAAAACAGTTGCTCATTACAAATGAGAATTTTCTTATAATCACACGATCCTGTGAATGAAAAAATTATTCTTACCTCTCCTCTTCTCCTTGCTTTACTTCTCATGCGAACAACATATGAAACAGAAACCTGTCCAACAACCGGCGGTACCGAAACCTGAAGTGGCAAAACAATCTCCATCTTTTGATGGAAATAAAGCATTCAAATATCTCACAACGCAAACAGATTTTGGGCCGCGTAATGTCAATTCAGTTGGACATCAAAAGTGCTTGGATTATTTAACTGCAGAGCTTAAAAAAAATGCCGATAAAGTCACCTTGCAATCCTTTACCGAGAAGGGTTATAATGAAACATTAAGGCTCACAAACATTTTTGCATCATTCAAACCGCTCGAACATCGCCGCATTCTTCTTATCGCTCATTGGGATACTCGCCCTCGTGCTGAGATGGATGCTGATAAAGAAAACCGTTCTAAACCGATTCCTGGGGCTAACGATGGAGCAAGCGGTGTCGCGGTGTTATTGGAGCTGGCAAGCATTTTAAAAGATAATCCCCCTCCAATTGGGGTCGACATTTTATTAACTGACGGCGAAGATTACGGTAACTCTGAAAAAGATGGGAGCACAGATTTATATTTTCTTGGAGCTCGGTACTTTGCAAAGAATAAACCTGCCTCCTATACCCCGCAATTTGGAATTTTATTGGATATGATCGGTGACAGGGATTTACAAATTCCCCTGGAGCAAAATTCTATGCGTTTCGCTCCGACTGTAATGAATATCGTATGGTCGACAGCTGAAGAAATCGGGGTCACTCAGTTCGTTCCCATCCCGGGCGAATCAATTTCAGATGACCATTTGTTGTTGAACGAAGTCGGCATACCCACGATAGATCTCATTGATTTCCAATATCCTTACTGGCATACAACGCAGGACACGCCGGACAAATGTGCGCCTGAAAGTCTAGAAGCTGTCGGTAAAGTTCTTTCGGCTCTCATTTTTACAAAACTAAAATAATAATATGCACTCTTCGCGATTTTCAACTTTTGAACTTCTCCGTATTTTTATCCCCGGAATGTATTTAGTTTCGATTGTCTTCCTGTTGTTAACATCGTTTGAAATCCCTGCGCATTTTTATGGCTATCTGTACACATCTGCCTTTGGTTTTATTATCGCATCAATTATTGCAGGATTAAGTTTTTACGCAAAAGAAACATCCAAAAAACGAAAAGCTTTTCAAATAAACCAGCCAAGCACATATATCCTACAACGATCGCGTGAAATCTCAACCCTAAAACCTCTCACCGAAGATGAGGCACGCCGATTATATTTTTTTATTTTAAATCACGAAATGCCAATGACCGTACATGACAAAGTGTTCTTCTTCGGTATGATTTATCATATTATGATCAATATTCGCCGAACGTCATTTTGGTTTGGATTGTTAGGCTTTTGCGGTTTACTCATCCAAATTGTCTTACGGGGTAATATTTCACCTTCTGCAATAACCGGTGTCGGTCTCATTTGGATAATTTATGGATTAAACGTACGGTACAACAAAGCTGACCGGAAAATGCAGGAAAATTATCAAGATCAGATTTTTTGGCTTGAAATGAATAAAGAGCGCGTTGACACATTAATTCTCCAAAGAACAAAATCACATTAAATATCTATCGCATGACCAGCACTTTTTTGGATATTCATATTGCCATCCCACCCGATGAATATATTCGTGAAGTATTGCCCGGTGTTATTGCCGATTTGGGATTTGACGGATTCGTTGAAGACGATCGTGGAATTCATTGTTACATAAAAAAAGAATTATGGCTGGAGACAATGGAACAGGTTATTAAAGAATTGACCGAACAGTTGCATCTTCCAATGTTTGAAATACTCAGCATCACAGAAATTCAAAATCAAAATTGGAATGAACAGTGGGAAAAATCTATTCAGCCAATTCATGTCACCGATCACATCATCATTGCGCCGTCGTGGCATCCGGTTCATGAGCCATCAAAACTTGTATTGACGATTGATCCAAAAATGACATTTGGGACAGGCTACCATGAAACTACACGCTTAATGTTACGATTAATGGAACAGTTCATTACACATAACGGCAAGGTATTGGATGTCGGAACTGGGACTGGAATTTTGGCAATTACAGCAATAAAATTAGGAGCTGCAAAAGCGATTGGAATTGATATCGATGAATGGTCGCTTGATAATGGCATTGAAAATATAAAACGAAACAACGTTGAAAAGCACGTTGATATTCGAATCGGATCAATAGACACTGTAACCGAAAATAATTTTGATATTATCCTCGCCAACATTGTCCGCAATACCATTCTTGAATTACTTGACGGCATGATTGCAAAACTGTCTTCACAAGGAATACTCCTGCTTTCGGGGCTTTTGGCCACAGATCGAGCGGTGATAGAAAAGGCACTTCACTCACGCAATTTCAAAGTTGTCTCCGCAGTTCAAGAAAATGAATGGATTGCTCTCGCTACACGCCGTGTGTAACATGAGAATTGCCTCATTTGACATCGGAACCAACACTATTCTGCTTCTCATTGCGGACGTAGACTCTACTGGCATAAGAAAAATTCTGCACGATGAACAAGTTATTGCCCGTCTGGGAAAAGGCGTGGATGAACACAAAATCATCAGCCAGGAAACTTTTCAACGAGCGGAGAATTTTCTAACGGCATACAAACAGACATGCAGTAATTTTTCTGTCGACAAAATAATAGCCGTCGGAACTAGCGCGTTACGCGATGCTAAAAATCAAAAAGAGTTTTGCGTATACATCAAACACAAAGTCGGAATTGATATTGAAGTGCTTTCGGGAGATGAAGAAGCACAATGGACCTATCGAGGTGGAATTTCAGAATTTCTTGATCGTGCAGAACGTTTTTCAGTGTTTGATATTGGAGGAGGAAGCACAGAAATTATTACTGGAAACCACACGCAAATTCTTTCTAAAACAAGCATCAACATTGGCAGTGTCCGCATCACCGAAAGAATTCTCAAAGAAGCACCGCCGACAGATGCTGCCATAGCTGAAGCTCATGAATTTATCCTATCAAACATCCCGAAAGTATTCGTAAAAGATATTTCTTCAACGTTTGCAATCGGTGTTGCGGGCACATTGACCACCTTAGCTGCTTTAGATCAACAATTACCTTTTTATAGCTCTGAAAAAATTGACGGTTATCGGCTCTCTCAAGAGGTAATCGGTTCTCTCTTTGCAAAACTAAAAGATAAAAGTATTGACCAGATTAAGGCATTTCCCCAAATCTCAGCAGGGAGAGAAGATATTATTTTAGCCGGGACGATGATTCTCTTGGGGTGTATGGAAGCAAGTAAGATTACCTCCATCACTGTCAGTGATAGGGGTTTGCGTTATGGAATTGTCCACCGTGAAATTGAAAAGCTTCTTATTCGTACCTCGCACCAACAATCCTCGCCGTAGTAGATACAAATTCATCCGAAACTATCCCCGGTTTAATTTCCTCAGCAACATTTTGAGAACTACCCTTTAACCGTATTGGTATTTCAGTTGTAATAGTAGCAAGCTCGCTGCCATGTCCATCTTGATACGAAAAAGTTACTTTCACCATTTCAATATTTCGTTTATTCCTGTTGAAAAACAGTAACCGGTGTATTGGAATGTGAGTAGTAAAATCTTTATTGAATGAATGATCAGTAACGATGATGTTTGAAAGATCGGCTGCTGGAACACTTCTGTCTGCCCACTGTTCTTTAATTTTTTCAATTGCTGCTATATTCCTCTGCGCCTGTAAATAAAACGGGCTGTCGTCGGGGATTTTTTCATAGTAATATTCAGCTACTTCATACTCTTTTTTTGCGTAAAACTCATCTCCCTTTTTTATGTTTGCGGGGGCATTATCAGCCGTATTCCCGCATCCAAAAACTCCTAATGAAAGAAAAAGTAAAAATTTTTTCATACAAACTCCGTAATTAATTGCTGCCTTTTTTCCGAGGCAATGATTGAACAATAGACACAAATATTTTCCCTGCCTGCTCCACTTCCTCCATAGTTGTAAATTTACCGAAAGAAAATCGAATTGTCGCCTGGGTTGTTTTCACATCACGCCCCATAGCATTAAGAACATGCGACGGTTGAATACTACCCGATGTACACGCCGAACCGCTTGATACCGCAACACCTTGAAGATCCATGTTTAACAGAAGCGATTCGCTTTCAACATCATAGATGGTCGAATCAAGCGAGATATTTAAAATATGAGGAAGTGCATCGGCACCATCTCCATTAATAATTATGCCAGACAATGATTGAGCAATAATTTTCTTTAGAGTACTTTTTAATGATGAAACATGTGTAAATACTTTCCCTCTGTGTACGTCAGCCAATTCTATAGCTTTAGCAAAACCGGCTATGAGGGGAATGTTTTCCGTCCCAGCTCGATTCTTTCGTTCCTGAGATCCACCGTGCAAAAGAGCGTCCAGATTGGTACCTTTTCGAATGTATATAGCGCCTATTCCTTTTGGGCCATATATTTTATGCGCAGAAATCGAAAGCAAGTCCATACCTAAATTATTCACGTTCACAGGAATTTTTCCGATACTTTGCACAGTATCCGAATGAAACGTAATACCAAAACGTTTTGCCAGCTCAGAAATTTCACCGACTGGTTGAATCGTTCCGACCTCATTGTTTGAATGCATCACAGAAATCAGACAGGTTTGGCGTGTAATTAACTTTTCAATTTCTTTGGTATGAATGAGGCCATCTTTATCGACCGGAATATATGAAGCCGTGAAACCGGAACGGAGCAAATATTCAACGCAATGAAGAACAGCGTGATGTTCAATTGAAGAAACGACAATATGGTTTTTTCCGTGGTCCCGTTGTTGGGCAAGCGCTGCACCAATGACGGCGTGATTATCTGCTTCCGTACCTCCGCTGGTAAAAAATAGTTCTGACGGTTCTGCACCGATACTGTTCGCCACCACTTCACGACTTTCTTCCAAAACTACTTTTGCTGTACGTCCAAAAGCATGAATCGAAGAAGCATTGCCAATTGTTGTAGTCAAATGTTCGGAAATCACAGAGGTAACTACTGGATCGACTGGTGTGGTGGCACTGTAATCAAGATAAATATGAGAACGCTTCTTTGTCATTAAAAAATATATAGCAATATTTAAGAAGATGCAAAACCAATAGAAATAAAAAAGGGTGAAATAATTGCTTATTCCACCCTTTATAAAAAAATCCCTCACATGCTATTTCTTCATCCGCTCCCGCTGAACATCACGGACAATATCGCGAATGTCACGCGCAAAGCTGCGTTCAAAGATGAGATATTCTGCGATTTGTTTATTGGTCAATATTTCCTTCAATTCATTCAAATATTGTGATCGTGCTTCAGCAGTCTTGGTTTCGTATTCCAATAAATTGTCAAATACTTTTTGATACTCTGTCTCATTCGCGTTGTTTCGCACTAGCTCATCAAGCTTATCCATTAATTCTGCCCTCCCCTTTTCAAATCCTTTCATAACTTCTCGGTGTTTGTTATACCTGCTGACAAGTTTTAAGCCCGTCTCTTCATCAAGCTTCATTGTTTCGAGCATTCGAACTTTTTTATAACTTTCCAGTTTTTCCATAGG
>JAQUOA010000123.1 GCA_028749215.1 Bacteroidota bacterium | reverse complement strand
GACCGATGATGACCTTGGGTCCATCTTTGCATACTTGCAGTCAATACCTGCCATTAGCAACAAAGTCCCGGTTCCAATTGCACCTTCACAAGGTCAACCGATGGAAGAACATAAATAAAATATCTCGTTCCAAACTGCGAGATATTTCCTACGTCATCCTGATCTTCGCGCCAAAGGCGCATCCGCCTCCACAAAGTGGTCCTTCGGACTGGCGGAGTTTCAGGATCATAGAAAAACAAAATCCCTGAGAGATCAGGGATTTTGTTTGTACGAAGTATAATGTTGCCTGTTTTTATTAAATCAACCCCTTCTCCACATCTCTATACGCTTGCAACGCCGCTTGTTTGGTTGACTCGGCAACGATGGGAAATGTTGTTAAGATATACGCAAACTCTTCTTCGGTTAAACCGTAAAGATGTGCAATAATGCCGTCTAACTCTGCGCGAAGTTTGGCGCGTGCGGATTCTTCCGTAATACCATTTTTATAACTCCCAAGACCAACTTCTTTTGCAAGATCATCAAATTCTTGTGAGGTGCAGATGAGTTTGGCAACACGTTGAATTACTGAATGTAGATATTTATCGTTTTGTTTTCCTTTTACGATTGGTAATTGATTTATAATAAACTGAGTTACATTTGTTGTCGTTTGATTACGGACCACAAAATCAAGGGTAAAGGAATTAAAGAGTGCAGTTAAAAACATACTTTCACGATAATCCAGAATCTCGTTAACGTTAACAAATAAGGAATGTGAAGTTAGTGAATATTTTGGAATTATGGTCGTTACAAAAGTTCGTTCATTTGTATTAGCAGATACTCTCCGAATAGCAATTCTATATTTTTTCCAGTCTTCTTTTGAATAAAAATGTGTTTTGGATAGTTCCTTTTCATTTATCCATTTTTCTGGCTGACCAAGATAAGAATTAAAATGCCAAATCATTTTCCCTTCATAAATCCTAAAACCATCTGATTTTGAATTAAATCTATAATCATCATCGCTTGCATTAAATTCTCTTGAGAATTCAAATTGTTGATTACCTAAAAACACATTTAACGGACTACCTTTAAAGATTTGTTCAAATATTTTTATTTCATCATAATCTTTAAATTCAAATATTGATAAAGAATCAGGCGATAGTCTTTTTATTAGTGATAATTCAATATCAACTGAGTGACTATTCGGGAAATCAGTTAAATCATCCAATTCGTGTCTCATAAATGCTGCTGGAAATGAAATGGTAGAGCGCCCTTTTTCAAATGTAAGCACTACAAATTTAAATCGACTATCTACATTTTCGAATATCGTTTTCCTATTTTCAAAGCAAAATAGGCCAGTTACGTTGGTATTTACAAAAAGCATTTCTCGTAATTGCTTTGAACCAATGTCAGTGTAAATACTTGAAGGAATCACAATTCCACAATCTCCACCATTCTTAAGTAAATTAAAGCATTGTTCTAAAAATAATTTATACAGATTATTATTTGCAGCAGCTTTCTTTCCATTTATAATTGATGTTTGATTTTTAAAGTTTGGGCTTGATCGGTAATACTCAGCTGCATACGGAAATCTATTCAAGTATTCCAACCATGCATCCCTGATGACTGGGTTTCTTAAAATCTTATTTTTTTCTTTTTCGAATATTTTCAATTCCATTTTATTTTTTGTTACTAAATCATTATGTTCAGAAAAGAATTCTTTTGATTCAGGTTTAAAGACTTCCCACGGCGGGTTGGTAATAATGGCATCAAAACCATTTCGTTTAGTTAGAATTTCGTCAAAATGGTAACCCCAATGAAATGGCTGAAGTGCATTAATTTCTTTTATTGTCAGAGCCCGTTTTTTTGGTTTTCCTAATTCGTTTTTCCCCTCATCCCACGAAGCTTCTTCATATTTTATACCAAGTCCATTAAATTCTTCGAGCAATAATTGATTCAATTTCTTTTGAGAGTCTTTATTTAATTGCTCAATATGTGTCCGCAATTGCATCAATCGCGTTTCCTGTGGTATGCCTGTTTTATCTTCTGCAAGAAAAGAGTGCTGTTTATACAACGCTATCGAATTGTTTTTGTCTTCCAAAATTTTTTTATAATCGTTCGCAACCATTCCACCATACAAATCTCCCTGCACAATATTCCCTTTCGATTTATCGAATTTTGTTTCATCCACATGCATTAATCCAATAAGCGAATTACCATAGAGAATGTTAAAGTCAATATTGGGCAACGGTTCAAGCTCATCCACCGTACGGGCAGAAGCAACCAACGCTAAGAAGAGACGAAGTTTTGCAATTTCTGTTGCCTCTTCCATAATATCTACGCCATACAAATTATTGGTAATAATCTCTTTTTTAATGTAGTAGTTAATGGATTTATGTTTCTTCCTGGCATCTTTTAACCAGTTCGTAAGAAAATGATCATTCAAAAATTCTATCTTACCAACAATGGCGGAGTAAACATTAATCATAGTTTTCATTGCCGCAACAAGAAACGCACCTGAACCGCACGCAGGATCGAGAATGCTTACTGTTGGGAGAATATCGATCAGTAACACTTTACAGAGAGGCGCATCAAGATTAAGAAGTAAATCGGAGAGTTCGGTGAATTCCTTTTTTGACACCTTATGCTGATTAACCTTTTGCACAATCAGTTTCGAGATTGTCCGTTCGGAAAGATATTCGGTAATTTCTGGTCTGGTATAATAAGCGCCGAATTCTTTTTGGTTGATATATTTCTCAAAAATATATCCCAATACGTCGGGATTGATTTCGTCATCTTTCCCGCCGGGGGTGTCGTTCAAGTTCCAGGTAAATTTTCCAAAGAGAGAAAAGAGTTGCTCAAAAGCATTGTCGGGAACATTGATCTTGGGATATTGAATTTCAATCAGGTGGGGAATAAACAAACCGCCATTAAGATATTTTATTTTTCCAAGAAGTTTGTTGTGTTCAGCAGTCCGTTCATCTTCCGGCTTCGCAAATCCTTCAAAGAACAGAATATTGAGAAAGTTTTTGAAGAATTTATTCTTTCCATTCTTTTTACTCTGCTCAAGTTTTTCCTGTAAATAATGTTCATTCCCATTATCAATGAAGAACTTTTTTTGAAGGAAGTAGATAAACATTAACCTGTTAAGGAGCACGGAAGCATACCACCGCTGTTTACGGTCATCGTTAATTCCTTCAATCAATTCCACAAACTGAATACGAAGCATATCGTATTCACGGAAGAATTTTTTAGTTGTTGCCTCAACATCCAATGCAAGTTTTAACCGGCGAGCCACTTCTAAAACCGACACTTCCCCTTTTTCATCAAGTTCGCTGATATCAACAACCATTGAACTTAGTTTAGAAAGAAATAAATCACCCGGCTGTCCTTTTAAGTAATAATGATCTCGCGGAAATGTTTTCGTTCCTTCTCGCTTAACCCAATACCATAAACTTTTTGTCTGCGATTTATTAACAAAGAGGAGAAGGTTTTCGTGACTGATTTTGGAGGTTTGTTTATAAAGAGCAGCTCTTGTTTTAGCGTTCGGTATTTCTTCGTCAGGTAACTGCGCTTCAAATGCAGCCACACCGGATAACTGAGCAAGTTGCTTTACTGAAAAGGATATTCCATCCGCTATAATCGATTGTTCTTTTTTATTACTCGGCTGTGACCAGCCAAGTTCTTCAATAAACAGTTCGTGAAACTGAAATTCCTGAAGTAAATCGCGGGTTCGTTTTACGTTTAGTTTGGGCATATATTCCGGTAGAAAGCAAATCTTGACTTATTAGAGTGCGTATAGTATATTAGTATTGAAGTTTGTTATAGGGACTGGGAATTCTCGGTCGGTAAAAGGCTCTGGCGAAAGTCGGAGCCTTTTTCTTTTTACGGAAAGAACTTCAATCCTGCCCCTTTTATTTCTCCTTTAATACTAAAGATTTTAGTTTTTACTATTTCAAATGCAGGATTTTGTTTTTCAGGATTTAACATCTTCCGAGCAATAGGATATCCTGCTAAATCTGCAATTTGAGTTCCAACGATATTCATAGATTTTGGTTTAAATTCAAGATGAAATTGAATCTTTTGAAATCGTTCTTTCGATACCTTGCTGGTTCCTTTTGTAGTGGTCTCATAAAAACTTAACCGTAATTCATCATCTTCTTTTTTTCCGCGAGCTTCAGCGATAATATATATTTCATGTTGATTATTTTCTTCAAGAAGAATTACTAATCGTTCCAATGCAAAAAGTAATCCGAGTTCATACGGATTAAAAGGTCTAACGTAATTATGTTTAAGACGTTCTTTTTGTATTATTGAAGAGATAATTATGAAATTGTTTTGTTGCATCACTGCATTAATCCGTTCATAAAACGGTAAACGTTTCGTTGGATCTAAAAGAAATGAGAAAAAATCTTTTGCTTTACGAATATCACGTGAGTGTAATATTACACCTTCGTGATGGAAATAATCCATTTTGAGTTGGTATACTGAGGGAATTAAGCGGTTAACATATTCGTCAATTTTGCAAATTAATAGCGTCAACACAAAAATAGGAAATTCTTTGTCAATTGGATCCAACTGGTGATCGCCGGTTTCGTCAAGGTAAGCAATAAGTTTCTGCATAATGAATCTTTATTTTTTCACCAGTCCCATTGAACAAATAATTCTTGGTTCCGCAATTCTACTCTCTTCAGAATTTACACTGAGATGATCCTCATTCCAGAGACTAACTACTAAACGAGAAAGTTCTTCGTCAGTTATTCCTGTTTTCAATTGACGGTTCAATATACCTGTTGCGCTTTGTTGTAACGGATAACGATATAAATCATCTAACGCTCGACGCAATTCATTGGTATCAAAAAGAGAACCTTTCACTTGTTCTACATAAGATTTCAATCGCTCAAATGTTCTATACTTTGCACTGGTTGATCTCCCTAAGGCTCCACCTGTTGCACTCTCTTCTTCAGAAGCATATTGAACCGCTTTCTGAACAAGATCATAGTGATCCTCTCTTCTTTGCAAAGCGGGTGTTTCAGGTATGCATTCCGCAGCTTTGAGAATATCTAATTGAGAATCAGAATAAATATTTTTCTGTTTATCAATCCACGCAAGTGTATCATTCCCTTCACCGGTCTTGAGATAAACCAACACGCCATCGGGTTTATCATCGCTATTTTTTTCTTTCGTTGAAAAAACAACCGATGGCAGATCGGGAATAATTTTCTTTAAAGATGGATCGTGTGTTGTTGCATTTTTCCAAATTTGATATGCATAGGAAGCGAGATCAACTTCATCGTCACCATCCCCATCAAGAATTCCTGCCTTTTCTGTGAACAAATCTCGTATTGCCTGTTCATTATTGTCGTCTTCAAAAAATGTTTCGTCTGAACCGACAATTTCTGCGTTTTCTTGCAGTCGTTGTCGCACACGCGCACGCAATCGTATAATTCTTTCAACACCATCGGCAGGTAAAAATGAATAACAATAAATTGACTCTGACTCTTGCCCAATTCTGTCAACACGACCCGCACGTTGAACTAAACGAATAATAGCCCAAGGAAGATCATAATTAACAACGATTGCTGCATCTTGAAGGTTTTGACCTTCGCTAAGAACATCGGTAGCAACCAAAACTCTCAATTCCTCATTTTCAGTAACCTTCTGTCTTTTTTCATTACTTACCGGACTAAATTTCCAAGCGGACGAAGTTGGGTCAGAAGAACCGCCAGTAACACCTTCAATTTTTTTTACGCCATTCTTTCTCAATTGTTCTTCTAAATAAAACACTGTGTCGGCAAATTGAGTAAAGATTAATATTTTTTCTTCCGGGTGTTTTTTTTGCAAAAGATCGACCAACCGTTCAAGCTTTTTATCTTCTTCCGGTTTCCAATTTCCGGTTGAATTTAGAATTGAAGTCAATGCATTTGCATCTGCCTTCAAATCAGTCGCAACACGCTCTTCAAATAAATCAGTCCTTAACCATTTGAATCTGCTCTTGTATTTCAGTTCATATTCTGTATAAATCTGTTCAGCTCTTTTCTTGAAATCTTGCTCGCTACGTAATCCTGTCTGTTCCGGCTCTGTAGTTTCTTCATCCTCTTCTTCAAACATTGAAGCAGTCACTGAATCTGAATCTGTATCTGCAAAACGGGAGTCGAGCAAACCAACATCTTGCGTTCCTACCGGAAAAGGTTTTTTATTCTCAAGTGCATATAAAAAAATATAATTGCGGAGAATATGACGTTCAATAGAAAGCAAGAATGAAAAACCGCTGCTTTCTAATCTCTTGAATAAATTGGTTCGGCAGAATCCCATTAATCGTTTGCCTGCACGGGATAGACCATCAAGAATTCTATCTTCCTCACTGGTCGGTTGAATTTTTGGAACTTGGCTGATATAATTTCCAAGTCCATAACGCGGGACTTTCAATTGATTTATTGTGTTAACAATAGACACATCATATAACTTTGCATACTGGTCTTCGTGAGCATTTTCACCAATTTTAAACTTTACAGTTTTCGGAATTCTTGTTGGAAAATATGAACGTCTATCTGTTCCGGGAAATTCTAAATATTTTCTACCGGGACCCTTTTTGGGTTCGGCATAATTCTCTATGATAAAACCGCGCGTTCGACGAACCATGAACAACCGCATGATTTCGCGCCAATCTTCGGGATGAATACTTTTTTCAAATGCGGAAAGAGAGCGGACAAAAGATGTATACTTATGATAATAATCCGGCTCGCTTCCGCCAAATTCTTTTTTTATCAATTGCTCCGGTCGGATGCCTAAATCCAAATCTTCAGGAACAAATAATTTCAATTGATTCGCAAGATCGAGATACGTTTTGTTATACGGCGTAGCCGAAAGCAAAATACATTTGCAATCCCCCGCGTGAATATATTCTTTGATTGCTTGGTATCGTTTAGAATCCGAATTACGAAGGTTATGACTTTCATCAATTAATACAATCCTAAACCTTCCAGGTATTTCCTTTATTTCTTTTTGAACCACACTGAGAGACATTACCTTTGCACGTAAACCATTTTCATCCACATAAGACTGCCACATTTTTTTTAAATTCTTTGGACAGATAATCAATGTGCTCCATCCATATCGTTCCTCGAGGAGTGCGGCTAATGCAGTCGCAACCATGGTTTTACCAAGTCCAACAACATCCCCAACGACAACTCCACCCCTCTTACTCACGTGTCGCGCTGCAATCTTTACAGCAGCTCTCTGAAATTCAAACAACTTGGCATCAAGTGCTTTCGGAATTTTTGATTCTGCAAGACCGTGAATTGCTTCTTGTGCCAAGTGATACGCCATCTTTACATAAATATGATATGGCGGGACTAAATCTTCACGTGCCCAACTCTCATCGATAATCTGAGCCAACTCTTCAGAAATATCCATACACCAACGATCAGTCCATCGATCTTCAAACCATTTTTCAAGTTTTTGTGTAGCGTCATGATCAAGAACATCAACGTTTAATTCTCCTTGTTTAGAAAGCCCGGCGAATGTTAAATTGCTGCTTCCTAAATATCCTGTAATTGGGTTGTTCGGGTCTTTCCGAAATAAAAGATATAATTTTGCATGAAGATTGTACCGCAAGAAAAGTTTTACAACAACTTTTTTCGACCGAATTTGTTTGGCAAGTTTACGAAGTCCTTGTTCATCTTCGGCGGTCGGAACCCCGTAGGTAAGCTGTTCACGAAATTCTTCCGCCAATCTCCTCTTAAGTCGAACCATTGTTTGGTTATCAATGGTTTCTTCTTGTCCATGACGGCGAAGTGCTTCTCTTAATTCATCTTGCGGAAGTTTTTGCATTCCGACTAATAAACGACAGCAATTTCCCTCCCCACCGCTCCATTGCTCGATATATGAATCAATCTGCTTCCAACCTCTCAAATTAAAATATCCAACACAAAAATCAGAACGACCGGAAACCTTTATCGTCTCGACTAAGGAAGGAAGTAACTGTTGTTCTATATTGTCAAATATTCGAGGCATGATGATTTCAAAATATTATAAAAAATCCGCAGCTCGACCTTTAATGCCTTCCCTGCGGATTCCATTCTGGTTAGAAATGTAACTCATTTAATACGGGTATTCAAGAAAGAGCTTGTAATCAATGTCATAAATGGGCTTTAAAAACGAAAAGTCCCGATCAAATGATCGGGACTTTTATGGCTCCGCGGGTCCGCCGAAGGCGGACAACCCCTGCAAAAAAACAATCCCACTCCTGAATTACGTCAGAAGCGGGATTTTGCTCCGCGGGTAGGGCTCGAACCTACAACCCTGCGGTTAACAGCCGCA
>JAQUOA010000122.1 GCA_028749215.1 Bacteroidota bacterium | reverse complement strand
GGGATGTTTAAACTGCAGGAACGTTCGACGTTCTTCATTGCTCCGGGAACGAAAGTGTACGCCGGAATGATTGTGGGCGAAAACTCGCGCGAAGGCGATATGACCGTGAATGTTTGCAGGGCAAAGCAGCTCACCAACATGCGCGCATCGGGTTCCGATGAGGCCGTGCGTCTTGAGCCGCCACTGCTGATGACCCTTGAACAGGCGATTGAATGGATCGGCGATGACGAATACGTTGAAGTCACTCCGCACAGTATACGTCTGCGTAAAAAATATCTCGATCACAACGAACGCAACAGGATGTCGAAGAAAAAAGCTGATGTCATTGAAGTTTAACAGCCTACTGTTTACGATATAATAAAAAATCCCGCCCAGTGCGGGATTTTTTGTTTTCCAAAATTATTTTGTAGCTTATGCGTTATTACATTCACCTTTTGTATTATCTCAATTTTCACCATTATTTAAGGAGAATTATATGAAACGTTTCCTGATCGCAACACTTTTGCTTTGCAGTGCAGCATTCACATTTGCTCAAGGGTTGTACTGGCAGTCAACCACCGATGGCGTCAGAACCAAACATTCCGAAGAAAGTTATGCCGTCCCGAAAATGTTTAAGATGGTACGATCAACTGAGGCAGGCGAAGGTTCAATCATGATTGCCCGTTTGGATAAACAGTTGATCTGGAATCTCAATCCTGAGAAGAAGACATACTCCGAAATAACATTTGCCGATTTGGAAAAGATGGCGGAAAAAGGCGCTGCTAAAATGGATAAGATGAAAGAGAAAATGAAAGGTATGCCGGAAGAGCAGCGAAAGATGATGGAAAAAATGATGGGAATGCAAAACGATCAGCCAATTGAGGTGAAGAAAACGGGAGAGACAAAATCGGTAGCCGGATATAAGTGCACAAAAGTTACGGCTGTTCGCGGCGAAGAAGAAGTGATGACATGGTGGCTCACCAAAGACTTGACCGGCTTTGAACCGTTAATGGCAGACTGGAAAGAATTTTCGAAACGCATGTCCGCAATGACCGCTCGATTTGCAAAGGGAACCTCAGAAATTTATAAGAACATCAACGGCTTCCCGATGGAAACGACGATGAAAATTATGAACAGCAGTATTACCACAACGGTTACCAAAGTCGAGAAACGTTCCATTCCTTCCTCCGAGTTTGACGTACCTGCGGGATATAAAAAAGTGAAGAGTGAAATGGAAGAATCAATGCAGAAGATGGATAAAGAAGAATAAGTTCAAACTTTGCTTTATTATAAGTTGCGTTCTTCTTTTAGACCTCACAGGTTTTAAAAACCTGTGAGGTTTTTCGTTTATGGAGTTCCAATAAATTTCCGCGTATCTTTATGTCAATGGAACTCAACTTTGCCAATATTGCCCTGATTGTTGCGGCACAATAATTACGTCGCTCAATTGCTGTGTGATGAATGATGAAAATTTTAAAGCACATATTCCTGATTCAAATAACGGCGCTCTGTTTCGCACAGAGCGGCGAGATGCCGTTCTCACGCGGAGTCAATCTCTCAACGTGGTTTCAGGAATCGAATATCAAACGAACTCAGTTTTCAAAATACACCAAATCCGATTTCGAAAACATTAAATCTCTCGGGTGCGACGTCATTCGCCTGCCGATTAACATGCATGCAATGACAAAAGGAGCGCCGGATTACATTGTAGAACCTCTCCTCTTCGATTTTCTCGATCAAGCGGTAAGCTGGGCTGAGGAACTGGGTCTTCATATCATTCTCGATAATCACAGCTTCGATCCTGCTATTAGTACTTCCCCTTCCATCAGAAATATTCTTATTCCTGTCTGGAAACAAATGGCGGAACACATGAAGAATCGTTCATCACTGGTCTATTATGAAGTGCTGAACGAGCCCCACGGCATCGGTGACGATGCATGGAACGCCATTCAGAAAATTGTTATCGATTCTATTCGGTCGGTGGACAAGTTTCATACGATTATTGTCGGTCCCGCAGGCTGGAACGGTTACAACAATCTTGCACTCATGCCTGCGTATGCTGACACGAATCTCATTTATACATTTCATTTCTACGATCCGTTTATCTTTACACATCAAGGTGCAAGCTGGGCTGATCCATCAATGGTTCCGCTTGCCGGAGTTCCGTTTCCGTACGATGCCGCGCGAATGCCCGCATTTCCGCCCTCATTGGCTGGTACGTGGATACAAAATGAATTTAATAATTACTCAACCACCGGAACAGCGAATCACGTAAAAAGTTTTATCGACATTGCCGCAAACTTTAAGAACAGCCGCAATGTGCGGATCTTCTGCGGTGAATTTGGTGTGTACATTCCTAACAGCAATAATGATGACCGTGTGAGATGGTACGAACTTGTGCGGACGTATTTGGAATCGAAGGGGATCTCGTGGACATCGTGGGATTATCAGGGAGGCTTCGGCTTATTCAAATCGGGGACTGACGAATTGTTTGATTACGATATCAATGTTCCGCTCATCACTGCATTGGGTCTCAATGTTCCCCCGCAAAAACAATTCACCATCGTTGCCGATACAGTTGGATTCGATCTTTACAAAGATTACGTCGGAATGCACATTCTTCAATCGACGTATTCGAGCAATGATAGTGCATTGGATTTTTATTCGGACAATGCTCCGGCCGAAGGAAAATATTGTATCCGGTGGAGCGGCGCTCAGCAGTATGAAAATATCGGATTCGGTTTTATGCCGACAAAAAATCTCTCTGCTCTCAAAAATAATGGCTCCATTTTTAACTTCTTTGTTCGAAGTAATTTTCCCGGATTACAATTTGATATTCGTTTTGTGGATACAAAGACCGGTCCCTCCGACCATCCGTGGAGAATGCGAAAGATCATAAATTCCTCCATCGCACCTTGGGATGGTTTGTGGCATCAAGTCAGAATTCCCTTATCTGAATTTGCCGAGAGCGGTTCGTGGGATAATGACACCTGGTACAATCCGGAAGGAAAATTTGATTGGAGTGCTGTTGACCGTTTTGAAATTGTCGCCGAACAGATGGCTCTTACCGGTAAAGAGGTGTGGTTTGATGATATTCGAATTACACCGGCATCCTCTGCATTTGTCGATGCAAGTTCCCTTGTGCCGAGTGAATTCAAACTCTTTCAAAATTATCCTAATCCATTCAATCCCAGCACGACGATTCGATATCAATTACCTCACAATGCTCACGTAACAATGCGAATCTTTAATGTGCTCGGTCAGGTTGTAGAGACTCTGGTTGATGAAAGAAAAGATGCGGACACCTATCAAGTGCGATGGATCGCGAACGGTTCCGCGGGCGTTTATTTCTGCCGATTGCAAGCGGGTGATTTTATTCAGACGACAAAACTTTTGTTGATGAAATAGATTTGGTTAATTCATCGTGTTTGGTAATTTTACATCTCAAACTTCTCTAATCGCGTAGGAATGTCTACCCGGCTAAATTTTTTCTCTCGCAGCGTAGCAGCGAATTTTTCCGCCTGATCAACATCGCCGTGGACGAGGAAAATATTTTTCAGGACATCCTTATCGTGATGTTGAACGAAATCCAGCAATTCATTTTTATCGGCATGCGCACTGAATGAGTTCATCACTGCTACTTCGCAGTTGAGTTTCTTCACTTCGCCGAAGATTGATACTTCGGGATTCTTCTCTACAATCTTTCGCCCCAGCGTATGCTCCGCCTGGTAGCCGACGATCATCACCGTGTTCTTCGGATCTTCGATGTTGTTATTGAGATGATGAACGATGCGCCCTGCTTCGCACATTCCCGATGCGGCAATAATCATGCATGCACCCTTGCGGTCGTTCAATTCTTTTGACTCTGCCACATCGCGGATATAATGAAGACGATCGAAACCGAAGATATCGTCATCCTTTTTCATGATCTCCAGCGTCTCATCATCAAAACATTCCGTGTGTTTGCGAAAAACTTCCGTGGCGTTTGTCGATAACGGACTGTCAACATAGACGGGAATGTCGGGAAGCTGTCCGGCGTTTTTTAAATTATTTAGCTGATAGACTATCTCCTGTGTGCGCCCCACACTGAATGACGGAATGATTATTTTTCCTCCCCTGTCAACGGTCCGCTTCACCACATCTAAAAACTTATTCGGCATTTCGTCGGTCGTTGCATGCACCCGCCCGCCGTATGTGCTCTCACAGATCAGCGCGTCCACGTTCCCCATAAATTCGGGATCGCGCAGGATCGGCATGTTCGGCCTGCCCACATCGCCGGAAAATCCGAAATGTTTTTCACGTCCCGAATTTTCTTTGATGGTCAAATGAATCGATGCTGAGCCGAGAATATGTCCCGCATCAAAATACTTTGCGCTGACTCCGCTGACAACATCGAACGATGTGCGGTACGGTATCTCGGTCAGCAAATCCAATGTCGGCTGAACATCGTCAATTGAATAGAGCGGTTCCACGGGCGGCAGTTTTTTTCTCGCATTTTTCTTGCTGACAAACTCTGCATCTTTTTCCTGAATATGCCCGCTGTCCATCAGCATGATGCGGCACAGATCGGCGGTGGCAGGCGTGCAAAAAATCCGTCCGCTGAATCCCTGCTTCACCAAATTCGGAAGATTGCCGGCATGATCGATATGAGCGTGGGAAAGCACTACGGCATCGATAGAGGATGGATCGAATGGAAATGTCCGGTTGCGCTCATAGGTTTCAGCGCGTCGTCCTTGAAACAAACCGCAGTCCAAAAGTATTTGTTTTCCGTTAACCTGGATAAGATGCATTGAACCGGTGACAGACCGGGCGGCGCCGATGAATTGTAGGATCATACTTTAACTCATATTGCTAAATTGTTAATATTCACACTTGTTCAATATCTTCTATTTTCACCTTATTTTCCACACAAACTATGTGGATAACTCGTGGAAAATGGTGCAAAGGTTTCTCTTGTCTGCCCTCTCAAATTTTCGTAACTTATGTAAAATTGCAACCTTTGAGGCAGTTTGCTTCAAAGGTTTTTTCGTCAAAAACATATACCTTCGCAAGGTTTTTAAGCACTATGATTGAAAGTATGACCGGATATGGAAACGGCGAAGCCTCTGGCAACGGTATTACGTTTACTGTTGAACTCCGGAGCGTCAATAATCGGTTTTTAGAGATTTCGTCACGTGTTCCGCGATCACTTTCGAAACGGGAGAATGAGATCCGCGATGTGCTGCGCACAAAAATTGCCCGCGGAAAGATCAGTCTGAGTGCGAATCGTGAAGATGAAACTGACGGAGAACTTGCCATCTCCGTTGATGAGCACAAAGCGAAATCAATTCATAAAATGCTGAATCACCTTCGCAAGACGGTGAAGAGCAAAGAGACTGTTAAACTGGAACACCTCCTCCACTTCTCAGAAATTTTTGAATCGAAAGAAGTTGAGGAAGATGACGACAAAGAGTGGAAAGTATTTCAAAAGGCGCTGGCTAATGCCGCCGATTCGTTAAAGACCATGCGTGTGAAAGAAGGTGCCGAGCTGGCGAAAGATATGCGCGGACGTGTGAATGGAATTACCTCGCGCTTGGATACGATTGAACAATTATCGAAACAGCGCATCCCCGAAGAGCGCACACGATTGCAAGAACGAATTGCACAGCTGGTGAATGATAAAAGTGTCATTGATAATCAGCGGTTGGAGCTGGAAATTGCGCTGCTGACAGATAAGTTGGATGTCACCGAAGAGTGTGTCCGATTCCGCAGTCACAACAAATTCTTTCTCGAAGCCTTGGAATCAAAAGACTCCGAGGGGCGCAAATTGAATTTCATGATTCAGGAAATGAACCGTGAGGCCAACACCATCGGTTCCAAGTGCAACGATGTGCCGATCGCTCATCTGGTCGTCGGCATTAAAGAAGAGTTGGAAAAAATTCGGGAACAATTACAGAATATAGAATAACGGTGAGGTGAGAATGAAAAATTTCACAGCCATTGTTGAAAAGGATTCCGAGACCGGTTTTTATGTTGGGTACGTTCCGGGATTTCCGGGAGCACATTCGCAAGGTGAATCGCTTGATGAATTGCAAAAAAATTTACATGAAGTGATTGAGATGCTTTTGGAAGATGGAGAACCGAAATTGGAAACGGAGTTTGTCGGCACTCAAACCATTGCTGTATGACTTCGCTCCCGGTACTAAAACCAAATGATGTAATAAGAATTCTTTCTGGTTTGGGATTTATTGAAGTGCGGCAAAGGGGTTCTCACAAACAATTTAGACACGACGACGGCAGAGCGACAACGGTTCCTTTTCACAAAGGGAGAGATATATCGCCGATTCTTCTTCGCCAAATTGCAAAAGATATCGGATTAACTATTGAAGAATTTTTGACACACCGTTGAGTATGGCAAAACTGATCGTCATTGCATCGCCGAGCGGCGGCGGAAAAACTTCCATCGTCAAAGCATTGATGGAGCGCCATCCCGAATTTGAGTTTTCGGTATCGGCAACCACGCGAACGATGCGCGAGGGTGAACGAGAAGGAAAAGATTATTTCTTCCTGACAAAAGAGGAATTTGAGCGGTTAATTGTACGGGGAGAACTTGTTGAGCATGAATTTTTTTACCAGACGTACTACGGTACGTTGAAACGCGAAGTTGATCGCGCATTGAACGCGGGCCACTCCATGATCTTTGATGTGGATGTAAAAGGGGCACAGTCAATAAAGAAGAAGTACCCAAACGATACGATCCAATTTTTTATTGCACCGCCAAGCAAGGAAGTGCTGGAACAACGGCTGAGGAATCGCAAAACAGAAAGTGAAGAAAAAATACGGCACCGTTTAGAGCGCGTGCCGATGGAATTAGAGATAGGCAAGTCGTTCGATCATATCGTCGTGAACGATGATCTTCAGAAGGCGATCAACGATGTTGACGGAATTGTAAAAAAATTTATTCAATAATCATAAAGAGGAAACAATGGCAATTAAAACACTGGAAATCAAAGAACTCGAAGCGAAGGCAGCGAATGTGTACGAAGCTATCGTCGTTCTTTCCAAACGCTCGCGTCAGATTAACGAAGAGACAAAGATCGAATTCCAACAGCGGATCGAAAATCTCGTCGCTCTTCCCACCACGGGCGATGAAATGGATGAAGAGATTTCAAATCCTGATCAATTAAAGGTCAGTTTGGAATTTGAAAAACGCCCGAAGGCTACGGACGAAGCAATTGATGAATTGATGGGCGACCAGCTGGAACATCGGTACAAAGAAGCGGAAGAAAAGAAATAATTTTTACATCAACCTTGTGAAGGTTTAAAACTTTCGCAAGGTTTTTTTCTCATACACATGCTTGCCGGAAAAAAAATACTTATCGGGGTTACCGGCGGAATTTCCGTCTACAAAATGTGCACGGTTGTGCGCCTGCTGAAAAAAGCGGGTGCGGACGTGCGCGTGATGATGACCCATTCGGCAACGCAATTCGTTACTCCCCTGACATTCTCCGCTTTAACGGAAGAAGAAGTTCTCGTCTCGCTCTGGCCTGCCGATGCCAACGCTTCAACCAACGCAGGAATAAAACATATTGATGAAGGTTTGTGGGCGGATGTCATGCTCGTTGCACCGGCGACGGCAAACACTATCGCTCATCTTGCCCATGGCTACGCTGAAGATATGATTTCTTCCACCGTGCTGGCGCTGCGCTGCCCGTTAATTGTCTCACCGGCAATGGATGTAGATATGTGGGAGAATGAGGCAACGCAGGAAAATATTTCTGCGCTTCGCGGACGGGGTTACTTCATCATTCCGCCTGAAAGCGGCGAACTTGCCAGCGGACTTGTCGGCATGGGACGCCTGCCCGAACCGGAAACGATTGTCGATTTTGTTGATTCAATCCTGGAAAAAACTCCTCTCGACCTTGCCGGAAAAAGAATTCTTGTCACGGCGGGACCGACGCATGAACCGATCGATCCTGTTCGATTCATCGGCAACCGCTCATCGGGAAAAATGGGATTTGCCGTTGCCAATGCGGCGGCGCTGCGCGGTGCAGAAGTAACGTTAATCAGCGGGCCGGTTACGCTCGGCACTCCGAAACATGTGAAACGTATTGATGTTGAGACCGCTGAGCAAATGCACAAGGCGGTGCTTGAACAGCTTCCGAAATGTGATGTTTTGATTATGGCGGCGGCTGTTGCCGATTATTCTCCCGCTGAAGTTGCCGAGCACAAAATTAAAAAACTCGGATCGCATGCTCATGCTATTACACTTGAACTTCGTTCCACCAATGATATTCTCTATTCTGTAGCAGAGAAGAAATCAAATCAAATTATCATCGGCTTCGCGCTTGAAACAACCAACGAACTTGAGCACGCCAAACAAAAATTGGAAAAGAAAAAACTCGATCT
>JAQUOA010000121.1 GCA_028749215.1 Bacteroidota bacterium | reverse complement strand
TTGGCGACGAAACAGAGATCGAATGGATTCACCGGGACCAGCGCTTCAGCGAAAAACTTGCCACACCCGATGTAACGATTGCCGATCTCATCGGCGACATCGACCCGATTAAAGCGGCAACGCAGCGCCTTCATTACTCGCACGAAGGGGCAATCCATTTCGGATTGATCCCGAGAAGCAACCGTGGAATTTTTTCGATCAATGAATTACCCGATCTCCAACCACGCATTCAAGTCGGACTGTTCAACATTCTTGAAGAAAAAGATATTCAAATTCGCGGTTTCAATATTCGTATTCCGCTGGATGTGATGCTGGTCTTTACGGCAAATCCGGAAGACTACACCAACCGCGGAAGTATTATCACGCCGTTGAAAGATAGAATTGATTCACAGATCCTTACGCACTATCCTCGCACACTGGAAGAGGCGATTGAGATCACTGAACAAGAAGCGGATATGAAGCGCGGCGACATGGATCTGCACATGCCGTACTATTTCAAAGAGATCATTGAACATATTGCCTTCGAAGCACGCAACAGCGAATTTGTCGATCAGAAATCCGGCGTGAGCGCACGCTTAACGATTGCCGCGATGGAAAATTTAGTGAGCAATGCAGAACGGCGAGCAATTATCTTAAGGGAGAAACATATTGTTCCGCGCATGTGCGACCTTCCTCATGTATTGCCCGGGGTGACAGGAAAAGTGGAACTTGTTTTTGAGGGCGAGCAAGAAGGTGCGTTGAAAGTAGGCAAAGCACTCATCGGCAAAGCTACGCGCGAAGTATTTAAAAAATATTTTCCCGACCCGTTGCAAAAACCAAAGCGGCAGCCTCAGGGGCAAGAACATAAAGAGACCAGCGAATACGCCAAGATCGTAAATTGGTTTGAAGGCGGCAATGCCATTGAAGTAGCAGACGATATGCCGTTCTCCGCGTACTTTACGGAATTGAATCGCATTCCTACACTGCAAGAGATCACAAAAAAATATTTCAAACTTGAGGGAACCAACCAGTTCCACCTTGCCTCAGCAATGGAATTTGTGCTTGACGGTCTACATCAAAATTCAAAAATCGCAAAAGATGAAGTCGATCACATTACGCACTACAAAGATATGGTAGGCTCAATTTTCAGCGGACGCGGATATTCCGAGGAAGACTAAATCAATTGATAATTGACAATGAATAGTGGATAATTAGCGCTCTCAAAAAATTTATTTGAAAACTGTTATGGGTGAATCACGGAAAAATCCACTGAAAGAAAAATCGTATGCGTTTGCGCTCGAAATTATTTCTGTGACAAAACAAATGAATGAACAAAAGGAATTTGTGCTGGCCAAACAACTTTTGAGGAGTGGAACATCAATTGGTGCATTGGTCGAAGAGGCAAATCAGGCAGAAAGCAGAGCTGATTTTATACACAAACTGTCTATTGCAAACAAAGAAGCCAACGAAACCCATTATTGGCTCCGTCTCCTGAAAGATTCTAAAACTCTTGTTCCTGAAACTGCCGACGTCTTAATTGCTCAATGCAATGAGCTAGTCAAATTACTGACTGCAATTTTGAAGACAACAAAAAATAATCCAAAGAAAAAATAATTGTCAACTATCAACTATCAATTGTCAATTTACAATGCATTATCTCTACTCTAAATGGACTGAAAACTCAGCAACGGACGAACAGCGCCTGCAAAGTTTAATGCAGATGTTCAATTACCTTGTCTTGCAAACCAGCGGCGATGTTAATGAAGCACTCCATTGGCTTCGTCAATTAGCGGAAGAATACGGCATTTTCGATGAGAATATGTCGATGGAAGAGTTGATTGAAAAATTGAAAGAGATGGGAATTATTGAAGAGATCAATAATAAATTTGAATTGACCAAAAAAGGAGTGCAAAAGATACGTCAGGATGCACTGAAAGAAATTTTTTCATCATTAAAGAAAAATCAATTTGGAAACCATGAAACGCCGAACACAGGAGCCGGTGTTGAACGGTTGAGTGAAACAAAAAAATGGATGTTTGGCGACATGCCGACGAATATTGATCTCACCTCTACAATGACCAACGCATTGAAGCGCGACGGGATTGATAATTTCAATCTTCAAGAAGATGATCTGGAAGTCTATGAAACTGAAAATCTGTCTTCGTGCGCCACGGTCGTCATGATCGACATCAGCCACAGCATGATTTTATACGGCGAAGACCGCATCACGCCTGCAAAACAAGTTGCCCTTGCGCTTTCGGAATTGATCCAAACTAAATTTCCAAAAGATTTTCTGGCGTGTATCACTTTCGGCGACGATGCAAAGCTTATCAGCCTAGCAGAAATTCCTTTTCTGCAGGTTGGCCCGTTTCACACCAACACACGCGCGGGTTTGCAGATGGCTCGTAATCTCTTACGGCGATGCGGCAACGCGAACAAACAAATCTTTATGATTACCGATGGAAAACCGTCGGCAATGTTTGATGAGAACGGGCGGCTGTACAAAAATTCATTCGGCCTTGATCCAAAAATTGTGAATAAAACATTGGACGAAGCCGTCACCTGCCGCAGAGAAAAAATTACAATCAGCACATTTATGATTGCGCAGGATCCATATCTGGTCAATTTCATCGAAGAATTGACGAAAGCAAACAAAGGAAGAGCATACTATTCTTCCCTTTCCAATTTGGGGCAATTCATTTTTGTCGATTATATCCGCAACCGCCGGAAGAAATTTTAATATTGCCGCATCTCAGTAAAAATAATAGAGTACCACGGGTGGATAGTATTTCATCAAATTTTTCAAATATCTTTTATTATTGTAATTCAAATTGACAAATGATAGATTGAGCCATGAATTGTCTATCTTTTTCACATGGAGGAACACAATGAAACGGTCACCATTTTTTATCATTGCCATCGGTTTCCTTGCATTCCAGCTTTCGGATGCACTACCAAAATTTTCTACACGCCAGGGAGCAAAATGCCAGTCATGTCACATTAATCCCACCGGCAAAGGAATGCGAAGCACGTTCGGATCGACGTACGGACGCGAAGAACTGCCGATGGAGACATTCAAAGAAAAGACCGATATCGACGACTTCTCCACTAATCTCAATGAAATTTTCACCATCGGAATGGACTACCGGACGCTTTTCTTTTATCAGCCGCGAGGGAGTGAAACGAGCTTTTTACAGATGCAAGGTGATTTGTATTTGGATTTGCGAATCAATAAAAAATTCCGAATTTATTATGACAAAGGACTCTACAGCGGATTTGAAGTGTTTGGCCTTGCGAAAGTTTTGCCATTAGATGGATATGTAAAAATCGGGAAGTTTATGCCTGCGTATGGTATACGTATCGACGATCACAATGCCTTTATCCGCGGCGGACAATACGGCGGCGGTGAATTTGCCAGAGTTTTTCCAGCCGGATATCCTAACGGTTTACGGTTTGGCGAACGATCTGAAGATACAGGCATTGAGTTGGGAATTAATCCCAGCATTTTTACGTTTAGTGTAGGAGTATTCAATGGAACTCCCGGGGGAGGGCTGAACGGAGTGACCGGAGAGAAAACGAAAGCATTTGTAGCGCGCGGCGATATGAATATACAAACAGATTTTGCAAACCTCGTTATTGGGGGATCATTCTATAATAATCCAAATTATAGTACGCCGGGAAAGACTCAGTTCTACGGTGGATTTGGAATCTTTACACTGGCAAAAAATGCTACGCTCATAAGCGAAGTAGATCGCACGACGACGTACAATGTCGTTTCAAATTCGGAAGTTCAGGGATTGATGACCTTCAACGAATTGGATTACATCATTCTCCGCGGTGTTGATTTAAAAGTCGGATATGAATGGTACGACCCGGATACTAAAATTAAAAATGGAAGTTATTCTTCGGTGACCATTGGCGCAGAACTGTTTCCTTTCACCGGTGTCGAAGTTCGACCGCAGTATCGATTCAACTACGAACAACCGAAGGAAATTAATAACGATGAACTTCAAATTCTTCTTCATCTTTATTTATAAGGAATACATAAGTGTATGAATAGTAAACTTTTTTTCGTTTTGGGCGTTTCATTGCTTCTCTATCTTTCTGCGTGTGACGATAAAGGGGACCCAGTAATGCCGCCAACAAGCAACACTCCGCCAAAAATTGACACGGTAAGTTTTTCAAAAGATATTTTCCCGTTACTTACGGCTACATACGGATGCACGGGATGCCACAGCGGCGGATATGCGAACGCTCAAAATCATCAGTCATATGAATCTTACGAATTTGTTTTATCCGGAAACAGCGGGTATAGTACTATTCCAAAAAGTGACCATGGCCCGGTTGTAACACCGGGAAACGCAAGCACAAGTATTCTTGTCAAAAAATTACGTACGGCGACTCTTCCCTTTGGTTCTAGAATGCCGTACGGTGGTGGTGAAGTAAGTGCCAACGATTTGCAAAAAATTACTGATTGGATCAATCAAGGTGCACACAATAACTAATCCTGGAGAATCTCGAGAATGAAGAAAAGCATTATTTTTACAGTACTCTGTGCCTCAATTCTTTTTTCACAAGAAGGGAAAAAAGAAAAAGTATCATTTGCAAAAGAGGTTTTGCCGATCTTGACAAAAAAATGCTTGGGGTGTCATAATACTGACGATGGAAGTCCCAGTTTATTATATTTTGATGATTATAAAGAAATGATGAGCGGAAGCAGTAAGCATGGTCCGGTGATTATTCCAAAAAAAGGCGAAGAGAGTACTTTGATAAAAAAATTGCGAGGAACAGCAGATTTTGGAAAACAGATGCCGCGCGGGAAAAAACCGTTAGATGAAGAAACCATTTCAATCATATGCCGCTGGATTGATCAAGGTGCAAAAAATAATTGACAAAGGATCGGATCTGGTGAAATATTTCATCCTGCTGTGTTTTGTTTTCTCGCTCGTAACTTTTGCGCAAGACAAAAAAGAAGTATCTTTTTCGAAGGATCTCATTCCACTATTTAAAGCAAAATGCTTCCGATGCCATGAACAGGACGAGGAAAATCCAAATGATTTTTCGATGGATACGTACGATTTGCTGATAAAAGGCGGCAAGACAAAAAATATGATTGTACCAGGGAAAGGCAGCGAAAGTTATTTGATTATCAAACTTCTTCCCAATCCGCCAAAAGGGGCGCAAATGCCTGTTTTTTCTAAAAAGAAATTACCCGAGGATGAGGTTGATCTCATCAAACGATGGATTGATCAGGGAGCAAAGAATAATTAGGCGAGGATATTCAAGTGCAAAGGACTATCGTTCGAACCAGCTCGTTCTGCCTGTTGCAAGATTTGGCTGAATAATTGGAACGGGAAATACTTTTGTCTGAGCCGACTGCCATGTTGAATCATTGAATACAGCAGCATTCCACCCGTTGAAACCAAGATCGGTTACTTTCCACGAACTATCGCTTATCACAGTCTGCATCTCACCAGAAGACGATATTACTTCACAATACACATTCACGCCGGCCGATCCATTTTCTTGAAAATTCTGTGACTCTACCGCAATCGTATTTATTGAATCGGTTAGATGCGGAAGTATGTCAAAAATTTTACACCGCTCATTTTCAACGAGAAGCGAAAGCGACCTGCGGGCATATACTTCTCCGATAAATTTTCCATTCACGAACACCTTTGACCAGGTATCGCCGATGAGCTGCAATTTTGCCGAACGGATATTCCTTGAAACACAGAACGTTTTCCGGAAATATGCTTTAGCGACTTGAACAGAGTCATCCATATTCGGATGGGCATTGGGGTGATAAATCCATCGGCTTACGATGCGTGGATCGGTTGCCCGATCGCCTCGAAGAATTTTTTCAGCAATCTCATTCCAATACATCGCCTGCCGATCATATCGTTGAAGAAGTAAGTCGATGGATTCGAATTTATTAGTTGTCATCCACACTTTTTGAAATTCACTTTTCACCATAGTCAATTCGTCTGCAACGTCTTTGCACAGTGCCACAATGTGCGATGCCGTTGCCGCATCTACGTGCGTGGTGTCAGAATGTTGAAGTAAAGTGACAATGATTTGTTGAGTTTCAATTTTTTTTGCAAACCATAAATTTAATTTTGCAACGAACGATAGATATTGAAGATGATCGGCATTTTGGCGGACATCTTCCTTTGCTTCTGATACCAATTGAAGGACAAGAGGCATCGTGGATTTAATACTCTGCATCCGTTGAATCATTGGAATCCGCACTTCGCGGTTTGTAGGTTCTCGTTCAGGGAGCATAGGGTGACGCCACAGATCGTACCAATGATACTGATTTGCCGGACTTGATAACATGGCATACACTGCCTGCACTCTTTCCGTTTCCGTTTTCCCAAAAAAATCACTGAAAAAATTTTGATCAAAACTTACTTGATTGACCGCCGCAGGATTCCATGCACACTCTGCCGCCCATGCATAACCGTAGTAGTTCAGCTCACGGAGCGCTTCACCCCCATAATCGTTCCAGTTTGAACAGAGCATACCCAACGATCCATTTTGAATTCCATCATTGTTCAAATTTTTTATATTCAAAAATGTTGTGTTGTAATTTGGGAATGGCCCGCCAAAATTCCACACGGCAGGTGAAACGACATACGAGAAGTTTGCCGACTTAAAAACTTCCGGACTTGGATACTCCATCGCAGCATTGTAGTGCCAGTCCACAATAAGTACATCGTTAGGGATTTTTTTAAGGATATCAGGATGATGCAAAATGACATCGCCGTACATCATCGGTTTTTTGCCGTATTTTTTTACGATGCCAAATACTCTTTTATAATGTTCGGCATGAACGGTTGCCAAATCGCTTTTTGTAACTCGCTCTTTGTTGGCACCAAGACCTACATCCCACGATTCGTCCGCACCAATATTGAAATACGGTGAGCTAAAACTTGAAGAAATTTCACCGATCATTTCATCCAGCAGAGTATAGACTTTTTCATCAGACACATTGAGTGTGTGAGCGCCGGGAAATTCTCCGTAACCGACATACTGAGGATCAAGCAAAATATTTTCCCAGTGTCCAAACGTTTCAAAAATCGGGATCAATTCAACGAAATATTTTTTGGCGTACATATCAAGCTCTTTCCATTCCCGCTGGGTCATGGCGCCGCGATTCTTTCCGATATCAGAATGGCGTGCGAACTGAAAAACATCTTCAATATATGGAGAGTAGACATTCATTTTGTACCGTGCGCAAAACCGTATAATTTTTTTGAAATTCTCGAGAGTCGATATTTGACCGCGGCTGATATCGTCTGTTATACCCCGCATTTTTTCGGAAGGAAAATCATGCATCGTTCCGCCGTTAATGGTAATACTCCGTCTGCCATTGTTAAACAATTGTAGTAACGACATGCATCCGTACAACAACCCTTTCTCCGATTCTGCTAAAATGACAATTCCATTTGCATCCACATCTAAAAAATATCCCTCGGCTTTCATTGCCGGAGTAAGCTTAGCCTTTCGGGATTGCCGCAACTCTTTTCCATATTCAGAAGCAGGGCTTCCGAGAAAGATAAAATTGCCAGTCAATTTCCTGATGGATTGTTCAGGGACAATCTTCAGCAGCGTTTCCTTCCGTTCCTTCAACTCATCATTAATAAGCTGAGCAATGAATGCGAGTTCAGCACTTTTGCCGCCAAGAACAATTTTTGTGGCTGAAGTAATTTTGAATTCCGTGTTATTTTCTTCAATACTCTGCGGTGTCGGAATTATAGAGCTCATCGTTCGATCTTTGGAACCGGCAAGAAGAAACGAGAAGGAGAGAATAACCGAAGCAAGTATTTTCATAGGTTCACTATAAAAATGGTCGGGATAGTGTGGTATGCCAAGAATAACGATAAACAAACTCAATTTCAATATGGCAATCAGATCTCGATATACAACCCTATTGTATGCAGTGAAATATGCTGAGGAAAAAATTGGGCGCGCTCATCCAATCCGTTGCGAAACTGATATGCTATCCGTAGAATATGCCCATATTGCATCGGCATTTTTATACCAAATTGAAAAGCATTCGAGAATGCAAAACCGGCTTCTTCGTGTATTTTTGTATCAAAAGCTCCATACATCGAAATATTATCTGTTAGTGACGCGATTTTTTGTTCGCCGCCGAAATGGAACTTCCATGGCTTATCCTCTTTTCCAGCAAGATGAAAAATATATCCGTAATCGACTCCGGCAAAAATCAATGTCGACGATGAATCAGCATAGACAAAGTATGTTTGAATATAATCGCGCGAATAA
The DNA here is from genome assembly GCA_028749215.1 of Bacteroidota bacterium. GTDB lineage: Bacteria > Bacteroidota > Ignavibacteria > UBA10030 > UBA8401 > JAQUOA01. The sequence goes on along the minus strand of JAQUOA010000121.1, from coordinate 99 downwards.
TGAACCGCGTGTGTCAATTGCAATTGCTCGTACCAATTGTCGCTTAGGTGATGACTCGTATGTCCTGTACCTAATCGTACGTAATAATTTTTTTGAAGC
>JAQUOA010000120.1:4116-8390 GCA_028749215.1 Bacteroidota bacterium | reverse complement strand
TTGGCACCTCGATGTCGGTTCATCGCATCCTGGGGCTGGAGAAGGTCCCAAGGGTTTGGCTGTTCGCCAATTAAAGCGGTACGTGAACTGGGTTCAGAACGTCGTGAGACAGTTCGGTCCCTATCCTATGCGGGCGCAGGAAGCTTGAGGAGTGTCGCTCTTAGTACGAGAGGACCGGAGTGAACGGACCGACGGTGAATCTGTTGTCGCGCCAGCGGCATTGCAGAGTAGCCACGTCCGGATGGGATAAGCACTGAAAGCATCTAAGTGCGAAACCCGCTCCAAGATAAGGCTTCCCTGGGGTAACCCCTAAAGGATCCAAGGAGATGACTTGGTTGATAGGCTACAGATATAAATTCAGTAATGAATGAGTCGAGTAGTACTAATAATCCGTGAGACTTGCCAATTCTTTTTTGAATACACATCGTGTGCATCAATAGACTTGTTACGTTCAGAAATATGTTCTTCTTTTCAATTTTAGTTTTTAAATTCAGGTGTTTTTATCGCGGGTGTTACACCTCTTCCCATTCCGAACAGAGAAGTTAAGCCCCGCAGAGCCGATGGTACTATATGGGTAACTGTATGGAAGAGTAGGACGATGCCTGATTTTATTGTAATCCCGTCCGTCTTACGACGCGACGGGATTTTTTTTGTCTACTCCTCAAAAAATTTGTATCTTGTGGTGTATTTTTTTGAAAGGTAAAGTGTAGAGGTATCATGAAAGTTCTTATTACTGGGATCGGCGGATTTGCGGGAAGTCATCTTGCTGATTATATACTATCGCACACTCAATCTGAACTTTTCGGTTTGATTCACGACAGTGAAAAGACAGAAAATATTCGTCAGCACAATGGAAAGATTCAACTCTATCAATGTGATATCGCAGAATTCCAACCCGTCTTTAAAGTCATAAAAGAAATCAAACCGGATATTATTTTTCATACCGCAGGCCAAGCTTTTGTCCCGAGTTCTTTTGAATACGCAGCAGAAACTTTTAGAACAAATGTCATTGGGACGATCAATCTTTTTGAAGCGGTAAAAGCCTGTGAAATTTCGCCGCGCATTATTGTTGTGACATCCGGTGAAGTTTACGGAGAAACGTTTGGATTGCCATCTCTTCATTCGGAACAATCTATTCCGCAGCCCGTCAATCCTTATGCAGCAAGTAAAACCAGCGTTGATTACATCGCGCAAACGTACAAGAAGTATGAAGGATTAAACATCGTTATAGCACGGCCTTTCAACCATACAGGCCCGAGGCAAAAACCGAATTTTGTCTGTTCGTCGCTGGCAAGGCAAATTTCTGCTATCCAAAAAACACACTCTCCAAAGGTTCTTCGGGTTGGGAACATTAAAACACGCCGCGATTTTACCGATGTGAGAGATATTGTTCGAGGATATTGGATGTTATCGCAGATTGATAACAAGACAAATTTTATTTTCAATTTATGTTCAGGAACAATTTTTTCTATTGAAGAAATAATTAATATTTATTCAGAATTAACGAATCAAAAATTTGAATTGCAGGTGGAACCCAAACGATTGCGCGGTTACGATATTCAATTACTGGCCGGCAATGCAAATGCCATCAATCACTCTTTAGGATGGAAACCTTCAATCCCAATGAAACAAACACTCACTGACCTTCTAGAATTTTGGATGCAAAAGGAAAATTAGTATGTCAAAAAAAGTTCTCATTACAGGAATTACCGGACAAGATGGCTCGTACCTTGCAGAATTATTACTAGAGAAAGGCTACGAAGTTCATGGCGTCATTCGCCGCAGCAGCTCATTTAACACCGAACGTATCGATCATTTATACAATGATCCTAAAATTTCCGGCACACGATTTTTTCTTCACTATGGCGATATAACAGACACCAGCAACATTAATCGACTGCTGGAAAAAATTGAACCGGCCGAAATTTATAATCTTGCCGCCCAAAGTCATGTGAAAGTTTCGTTCGAAGTGCCTGAATATACTGCAGAAGTTGATGCTGTTGGTACTCTTCGGTTTCTTGATGCGATTCGTGAAACAGGGATCAATACTCGTTTTTATCAAGCGTCAACAAGCGAACTGTATGGAAAGGTGCAGGCGATTCCCCAAAGCGAAACGACGCCGTTTTATCCACGCAGCCCTTATGGAGTTGCAAAAATGTATGGCTATTGGATTATTGTCAACTACCGTGAAGCATATAATATTTTTGCGTGCAATGGAATTCTCTTTAACCACGAATCACCCCGCCGAGGAGAAACATTTGTGACGCGAAAAATCACAATGGCCGCTGCTCGCATTAAACTCGGTTTCCAAAAAAAATTAACATTGGGTAATTTAAATGCTAAGCGTGACTGGGGATTTGCGCCGGAATATGTCGAAGGAATGTGGCGAATGCTGCAACATAATCAGCCGGAAGATTTCGTTCTCGCCACCGGAGAAACTCACGAAGTGCGAACGTTTGTAGATGCAGCATTTAACGAGATTGGCATTGAATTGAAATGGGAAGGTGAGGGGAAAGACGAAAAAGGCATTTCCAAAAAGGACGGCAGCGTGTTAGTGGAAGTCGACCCCAAATATTATCGTCCTACGGAAGTTGATTTATTGATTGGTGATCCGACGAAAGCAAAACAAAGACTTGGATGGGAAGCGAAAACAAAATTTTCAGACCTTGCTCGTTTAATGGCACAAGCAGACTATGCATTAATCAAAAAACGAGGGTACTAAGTTGGAGAAAGGATCGAAAATTTTTGTTGCGGGACATAAGGGATTAGTTGGTTCATCGATTTTTCGTCTCCTGCAAAAGCAGGGTTTTTCGAATCTTCTTACGCGCTCTCACAAAGAGCTTGATTTAACCGATCAAGTACAAGTAAAAGACTTCTTTGCGAAGGAAAAACCCGAATATATTTTTCTGGCAGCCGCCAAGGTGGGAGGCATTCACGCCAACAGTACTTATCCGGCAGATTTTATCTATGAAAATTTGCAATTGCAGAATAATGTTATTCACTCTTCGTTTGTAAACGGTGTAAAAAAATTATGTTTCCTTGGAAGCTCGTGTATCTATCCAAAGTTTGCACCGCAGCCGATGAAAGAAGAATATTTGTTAGACGGTAAACTTGAACCCACCAATGAACCGTACGCCGTCTCAAAAATTGCGGGCATTAAAATGAGTCAGTCGTACAACAAGCAATACGGGACAAATTTTATTTCTGTGATGCCCACAAATTTATACGGACCGAACGACAATTTTGATCTGCAAAGCTCACATGTGCTTCCCGCGCTAATTCGTAAATTTGTTGAAGCAAAGGAAAATAATTCTCCCAGTGTTACTCTGTGGGGTTCCGGGAAACCGAAACGAGAATTTTTATTTGTTGATGATATGGCAGACGCATGTATTTTTTTGATGCAGCACTATAATGATGGAGAAATTGTCAACATTGGTACCGGTGAAGATGTTACCATTCTTGAACTTGCTGAAATCATAAAAGCAGAAGTTGGATTTAATGGTAAATTGGAATTTGATTCAACAAAACCAGATGGAACACCGAGAAAATTATTGGATGTATCAAAAATTCGTACTCTTGGATGGAAAGCTACCGTGTCTTTGAGAGACGGTATCAGGACAACTCTTGCGTGGTATAGATCAAATAAAAGTAAGTGAATAATTTATGACGAAGCGGAATAGCGCAACAATTTTTCAATTGGTGATCTTGTTTGCCGTGAGCCTTGCAATTCTTCATGGGCAATCAAAACAAGAACAAAAAAGCCAGGCTGAAACCATGCTTCAGCAGATGACTCCGGATCAAATTGATGCAAAACTCAAGCAATATGGAATCACAAAAGAACAAGCCGAAGCAAAAGCGAAAGAGCTGGGTATTAGTTTAGATACCTATCTGAATCAATCGAATCAAAATACTTCAGAAACGAATAAATTTTCAGATCAAGCAGATTTTAAAAATACTCTCTCCGATACATTAATATCCAAAAAGCAACCACAAATTAAGAAACTTCAACCGACTGACAGCATTCCTGGATTTACCGGTAGAACGGGAATGAGTTCAACCATTAAACCATTTGGATATAACATATTTCAATATCCAGTTTCTACATTCGAACCGGTTATTAATGTCGCAACATCTCCATCATATCTGCTCGGTGTAGGAGATGAAATTATTATCAACATGTGGGGCGAAACAAAATTTTATTTCACGTTGGTTATCAACAAGGATGGAAATTTAATTGTTCCTGATGTTGGCCCTGTCAGCGCTATCGGTCAGAC
>JAQUOA010000120.1:0-4016 GCA_028749215.1 Bacteroidota bacterium | reverse complement strand
TTTCAATATCCAAGATCAATAACTTTTATCAAAACCGTGTCATGATTCACGGGAATGTTAAAAAGGCAGGCATCTATGAGCTAAAGAATGGCATGAAGGTGAAAGATCTGATTTTATTGGCAGACAGTTTAGAAGAGCAGACGTTTTCGAAAGGATTTATTTATCGAATTTTGTTAAATAAAAAGAAAGAAATTCTTTCGTTCGATCCGAACAGAGCAATGACCGAAGATCCAAAGGATAATCTTCTGTTAGAAAATGAAGATTCGTTAGTTGTGTACCGTGCGGGAGAATTTGATTCTACGAAGTATGTTCAAATTGCGGGTCAAGTCCGTAGGCCAGGCCGTTATCTGCGTACTGAAAATTTGACCCTCTCTGATTTGATTGTGATGGCCGGCGGTATGACAAAACAAGCATCCTATGACAGTATAGAAATATCTCGCATCGATACCACAAAGATTAATAATTTTACAAAAACAAAACTCGTCAGTATCACTCCAGATTATTGGAAGAATATTGAAGGTCAAACGTACAAGTTAGAAGATTTAGATTTTGTTTTTATTCCCCGTAATCCTAAAATTGGTGAAATAAAAATTGTCGGAATTTGGGGTATGGTAAAGTTTCCAGGGTATTACACATTGACGAATAATCAAGATCGAATAGCGACTATTATTAATCGGGCAGGCGGTTTACGCGAAGGGGCATACCTTGAAGCGTCAACCTATTTTCGCGTGGGGAAGGGGGCGGGGAGAGTTCCAATTGATATGAAGCGTGCTGTTGAAAACCCAGAATCACCTGACAACCTACTTGTCAACGGCGGTGATTCAATATTTGTTTCATTAAAAGACGACATTGTATATGTCAAGGGTGAAGTATATGTGCCGAATCCAGTTGTGTATAAACCAGGTGCGTCAATAGATTATTACATTGGACAGGCAGGAGGGTACAACGAAGAAGCAAATGAATCCGGAACGTCAGCATTTTTGCCGACAGGGAAAAAATGGCAGCCAAGTTGGTTTATTTTCCCCAATCCAGATATCATACCTGGAAGCGTAATTTATGTTCCTAAAAAGATTGAGAGACCCAGCGACACATTACCTTTGATTCGCGATATCGTAACCATCTTAGCAAGTCTTGCTGCAATCACAGTTTCAGTCGTTGCAATATCAAAACGTTAGCTCTATTTGAAAGCGTACACATTTTTTCTTATCTTGTTGTGAAGACGAAGGGGCTGTAGCTCAGTTTGGGAGAGCGATTCGTTCGCAACGAATAGGTCGGGAGTTCGATCCTCCTCAGCTCCACAAAAATGCCAAGCCCTGTGCAACTTAAAGTTGGACAACCCTGCCAGGTCCGGAAGGAAGCAACAGCCTCCGATGTAAAGTGTGTTACAGTAAGCTTGGCTTTTTTATTTTAAAAGCTCAATAATTTTTGGATAGACTTGGTTTTTTATTATTCTCCCCACAGAAACTTACCTTGCAAGCCACTCATTCTTTTAGTAAATTTCAAGGAAATTGTGAAGAAAAGGCGGTATTTGTTTTGAGAGTAACGCAAAGTGGCGGAGAAAAAGCACGAGTGTCCACCCGCTAGGCGGGATTTTTTAACGAAAGGATGTAATGAAGAAAGAAATTTTAATCAACTCTGTCGGTAATGAGGTGCGAATAGCCATCACCGAAGAAGGAAAGCTGGCAGAGTTGTTTGTTGAAACCCCTGAAAAAGAGCGCATGGTCGGCGATATTTACCTCGGTAAAGTTGCCAAAGTGATGCCCGGAATTCAAGCGGCGTTTATCGATATTGGAATGCAACAGGACGGCTTTTTGCATTTTTCCGATATTAGTGATTCACAATCCGAATACAATGCAATGTTGGATGAGGATGAAGAAGACCTTGACGAAGATCATGAACATGGAGACCAAAGTGGAACGGCTGCAGTTGCAAAACCAAAGCCGGTTGAACATAAGCCGCGGGAAGAGCGTCGCCGCGAAGTAAATCTTACCAAAGGTCAGGAAATCATAGTTCAGGTAACAAAGGAACCTGTTGCAAAAAAAGGTGTGCGCGTTACGTCGCAAGTGTCTCTCCCTGGAAGATTTTTAGTGCTGCTTCCGTTTGATGGCAAAGTTGGCATCTCAAAAAAAATCAGCAGCTTTAAAGAACGCCGCCGGCTTCGAAAGCTTGTCCGCAGTATTTTGCCGCAAGGATTTGGCGTTATTGTCCGAACCAATGCCGAGAATCAAGATGAAAAATTATTTTTGAATGACCTTGAAGGGCTCTTAAAAAACTGGCGGGATATTGAAGCCAGTGCAAAGGAAGAAAATCCGCCGGCCTTGATCTACAAAGATATGGCGACAACGTCGAGCGTTATTCGAGATCTCTTCAGCGAGCAGGTGGAACGGGTTGTTGTTGACGATAAAAAATTGTTCCGAGAAATAAAATCGTATGTCAAGGTCGTTTCACCGGATATGGTAGAGCGTATCGAATTTTACAATGATCGTGCACCAATCTTTGATTCTTCCGGAGTGGAAAAAGAAATTGTCACACTTCTTTCACGAAAAGTATGGTTGAAGAGCGGCGGGTACATTATTGTAGAACAGACCGAAGCGATGACAGTGATAGATGTTAATAGCGGACGCTATGCCGCCAAACAAGATCAGGAACTGAATTCATTGAGAACAAATCTTGAAGCGGCAAGAGAAATTTGCCGTCAGATTCGTCTCCGCGATCTCGGCGGTATCATTGTCATCGACTTCATCGATATTCAAGATGAAAAGAATAAGAAGAAAGTGTACGATGAAGTAAAAAAAGAATTTAAACGAGACCGATCCAAACACACCATCCTTCCGTTGACGGAATTTTGTTTAATGCAGATTACACGCCAGCGTGCACGGCAAAGTATTATTCACAGCTTCACCGAACCTTGCCCAACCTGCGGCGGCAGCGGAATGATACAATCGAAGACGACAATCTTGAGTAATATTGAACGGTGGCTGCGACGCTTCAGATCCGAATCGGGTGAGCGGAGATTGCGCTTGCGTGTTTCGCCGAGCATGGGAGAATATCTTTTAAATGGGACAATATTTAATCGAAAAAATCGGTTGGTGTTTCGGTTCAAAACGCTTCTCACACTCGAACTAGATAAATCGCTTCCTGTTGATGAGTTTCAGTTTATTTCAGTAAAGCAAGACAAAGACATTACCTCAGAATTTGTGAACTAAGGAGCAGCAATGAAATTTTTTATTGACACCGCTAATCTTGCGGAAATCAAAGAGGCAAACTCGCTCGGTGTGCTCGACGGCGTAACAACAAATCCTTCGCTGGTAGCAAAAGAAGGAAAAGAATTCATTCCGCTGCTGAAAGAAATTTGTGCCGTTGTCAATGGACCAATTAGTGCTGAAGTTGTGGCAATGGATTTTGACGGAATGATGAAGGAAGGAAAAGAGCTGGCAAAAATTCACGACAACATCGTGATTAAACTTCCTCTGATAAAAGACGGATTGAAAGCTGCTAAAGCATTTAGTGTTGAAGGAATAAAAACCAATGTCACTCTTTGTTTTTCTGCAAACCAAGCATTGCTTGCCGCAAAAGCCGGAGCTACGTACATCAGCCCGTTTGTTGGCCGTCTTGATGATATTAGTACCGACGGAATGCAATTGATTGAACAGATTGTCACGATCTACAATAACTATGGTTATCAAACCGAAGTGCTTGTTGCCAGTGTACGACATCCTATTCATGTTGTTCAAGCCGCAATGATTGGTGCGCATGTATGCACGATGCCGTTAAAAGTCATTGATCAGTTGATCAAACATCCTCTGACCGATATCGGGCTTGAACGATTTCTTGCTGATTGGAAGAAGGGGCAAAAAAAATGAAACGCACACCGTTCTTTTCTATCCACCAAAAATATGGTGCAAAGATAGTTCCATTCGGCGGTTTTGAAATGCCTGTTCAATACGCAGGGATCATGGAAGAACATAAAACCGTTCGCAATAGCGTCGGTGTCTTCGATGTGTCGCACATGGGAG
>JAQUOA010000119.1 GCA_028749215.1 Bacteroidota bacterium | reverse complement strand
CCGGAGGAGCAGCAGCTAACTTTCGAAATGTTATGAAACTTGCTGCCGATTCATCCGGAAATATTTACGCCGCAACAAAAGATTACATATTCGAATATGGTCCGCAAACGTATTCAACCTCAGGCGGTTTATTTAAATCCACAAATGGCGGAACATCGTGGAGTGGAATTAACGATCCAAACTTTCCAACCAATTATTTCAATCCGTGCGATGTAATTCCAATTACTTCGAGCACTATTTTGTTCGCTGTTAATGCAAACAGCTCTACACTCGGCGGAATCTACCGAACCACAAACGGTGGCACAACTTGGGGACTTGTTACTACGGGTTTGCCAACGACAAACTATGGCAGAATTGCTATGACACAAGATCCGACAACGGCTAATACTGTCTATGCTGCTTTTGAATCGAACGATCTTTCCACCGGCGGTGATGCGGGTTTGAAAGGAATTTTCAAATCAACCGATGCCGGCGCTTCGTGGACACAGTTAACATCTCCACCGCATATTGCTTCAACTGGAAATCTGTCGTACTTAAGCGGGGGAGGATGGTATGATAATGTTATTTCAGTCAATCCAAATAATTCAAGCATCATTTATGTCGGCGGCGTTGATATGATGAAGTCAACCGACGGCGGAATAAGTTGGAAGCAGGCAACATATTGGGACATTTTTTACGGTGATACGGTCGTACATGCCGATCATCATGCTATTGTCTTCGACAAAAATGCTGCCAACACATTATACGCGGGAAATGACGGCGGTATTTACAAATCAACAAACAACGGCACGTCGTGGACAAGTATGAATAACGGTTTGGAGATCACGCAATTTTACAGCGGCGCTGTGTATAAAAACGGATCAACATATCACGGTGGCACACAAGATAATGGTCATTTAAAATATGGCGGAACCGGTACATCGTGGACAACAGTTAAAGGGGGCGACGGCGGATATTCTGCACAAGATCAAACCAATAGTTCCATCATGTACGAAGAATATGTGTACCTGGCCATGCGCAAATCGACCGACGGCGGGTCAACGTGGAACAATTGCGTGAGCGGTTTGACCGATGCGAATAATTCTTCCCTCTGTTTGTTCATTGCTCCATTTGCCATGAATCGAGAAAATTCCAATGTGCTTATTGCCGGTTCGGACAAAGTGTGGGTAACAAGCAACTCGACAGGCACGTGGACAAAATCAAGCAATACACTTTCAACAAACAACAATGTAAGCGCCGTTACCATTCTTAACTCAACAGTAAACTATCTTGGCTTTGCGGGAACGACAGATGGAAAGGTTTTTAAGTGCGATAGCTTAGATCCAGCACCAGGAACTGACAATTGGAGGGACATTACACCTGCTGGTAATAACACGGGCTGGGTGCGTCGTATCGTCGTCGACTCTACCAATAAAAAGAATATTTACGCAACGTACGGCGGATACGATACGTCTGGCACTTTGCAATCGCGACATGTGTGGCATTCCACTAATCAAGGAACAAGCTGGACAGATATTTCTGGAAACCTGCCGAATGTTCCCGTTCATACGCTTGTCATCGATCCAAATTCTTCCTCAACACTGTACGTCGGCACCGAGACCGGCGTATATACAACAACCGATAACGGAATAACATGGACAACTCTAAATTCCGGAATGCCGTCGTATGTTCCTGTTGATGAATTGGTCATGCAAAATGATACACGATCTCTCTTTGCATTTACTCATGGACGAGGTGTTTGGAAATTGGATAATGTGCTTCCGGTCGAGCTGACGGAATTTTTTGCCCTTTCTAAAACATCTTCGGTAGAACTTCAGTGGACGACGGCAACGGAAAATAATAACTACGGATTTGAGGTAGAAAAATCCTACTCGCCAAACCAATGGGAGAAAATCGGGTTTATTGACGGTGCGGGCACAAGCAACAGTCAGCATCACTATACATTCACCGATCAATCGCCGAGTGGCGGAATCAACACGTACCGATTAAAACAAATTGACCACGATGGAAAATTTAAGTACAGCCCGATTGCCGAAGCAACCGTGCCAATGAAATTTTCTTTGTCTCAAAATTTTCCGAATCCGTTTAATCCGGCAACGGCAATCAAATTTTCTGTTCCGTCCGCAAGTCATGTATCACTCAAAATATTTAATTCGGCGGGACAAGAAGTTGCCGATGTTGTTTCGCAAGACATTGCCGCCGGCACATACACCGCCAGATGGGATGCAACCGGATTTGCTTCGGGCGTGTACTTCTACCGTCTCCAGACAGGAAATTTGGTCGAGACAAAAAAACTAATGCTACTGAAATAAAAGAACTCAACAGGTGACCGACACCTTAAAGGTGTCGGTCACCTGAATAACAAAAATTGTCTGGAGAATTCTGTTCTATCATGAGAGTATTTATAATTGTTTATTTCATTTCATTTTTTTGTACAGTGAGTCTTTTGAAAGCAGAGGATTCCCTGAAGATCATGACGTATAATTTGGAAGGGATGAAGCCGGGCACCGATCCTCAAACGCGCATTTTCAATGCCATTCAATATCTAAAACAATTGAACCCCGACGTCATCGGATTACAGGAGATCAATGAATCGCTTAATACCGGCGGCTCCGACAATCAGGCAAAAGTCATTGCCGATTCCCTGAGCGCATATTTTCATATTCCCTATTACACGTACACCGGCTTTACTCATCAATCGTGGAGCAACACGTTCAATGAGTATATCGGAATCATCAGCAGGTATCCTGTACAAGAGACCGGCTTTTTGGATCTTGTGAAGGGAGCGTTTCCCCGTAAAGTGGTATGGAATCAGATTACTACTCCCCTTGGAAAAATTAATTTTTTCAATACGCATCTCGATTATCTTAATACAGCCGTTCGCATTCAACAAGTTCAACAGATTATCGGTTACGTTGCTCAGAAGGATACCAGCTTCCCCGCCATTGCTTCTATTCTTACCGGTGATTTTAACGATGTGCCGGGTACATCTCCAATTCTTTTGCTGACCAATACCGGAACAGATACATCGTTCATCGATACATACCACGCGGCAAATCCTGCGGTTCAAGGCTACACTATTCCAGCCAATGCCCCTTCTTCGCGGATTGATTTTATTTTTTACAAAAGCACAGGCCGGTTGTCCATCAACTCTTCGCTGGTGGTGATGAATGAACCGTATGGCGGAATCAATTATCCTTCGGATCACTTGGGAGTGATGACTATTTTCAAGAAGAGTATTACGGGAGTGGACAACAAAGGCAGAGTCGAAGGGTTAAAGAATTTTGAGTTGTACCAAAATTTTCCGAACCCGTTTAATCCTGCAACTGTAATTAAGTTTTCTGTCCCAATATCAAGCCGTGTGTCTCTGAAAATTTTTAACTCAACGGGACAAGAAGTTGCAGATGTTGATTCAAAAGAATATGCCGAGGGCGCATACACCGCCACATGGAATGCCGCGGGATTTGCTTCGGGCGTGTACTTCTACCGTCTTCAGGCGGGAAATATCGTCGTGACTAAAAAACTAATGCTGCTGAAGTAGAAGAATTCAAATAGTGACCGACACCTTTGATGTGTCGGTCACCTGAATAATAAAAATTATGAAACCCACGCTCGGCTTTGTTGGACTCGGCTTGATGGGCACCCCGATGGCGACTCGCTTACTCAACGCCGGATATCCATTGCGCATTTACAATCGAACAAAAGAAAAAGCATCGTCGCTTATTGAACGGGGCGCGAAATGGTGTGACTTTCCCGCTGCTGTTGCGCAACAAGCTGAGATCGTTTTTTCGATGCTGACAAATGACGATGCATTGAAAAGCGTTGCATCAGTAATACAAACTTCAATTCGCAGCGGAGGAATTCATGTTGATTGCAGCACAGTCTCTCCTACATTGACCTCTTTTCTCGAAAACAAATATTCTTCCACCGGACGGTATTTTCTCCACTCACCTGTTCTTGGAAGTATTCCCAATGCAACGGATGGCTCTCTCCTATTGTTTGTCGGAGGAAACAGTGAAGCATTTGTACGCGTAGAACCTCTATTGAATATTCTTGGCTCAAAAATGTGGCGCTTCCCAAAGGCGGAGCAAGCATCGAACATGAAGTTGATTATGAATTCATTTATTGCGGGGATGATTGCAACATTGTCGCAGGCGCTGGCATTTGCACAGAAAGCAGGTGTGACGGGAACAACCGTGCTTGATGTGTTACATCACTCCGCCCTTAACTCATCCATGTATCAAACAAAAGGAAAATCCATTCTTGAAGGAAATTTTTCTCCGCGCTTTTTTCTAGATAATCTTTTGAAAGACACCAATCTCTTCCGAGATGCCGCGCAGATGTATTCGGTGTCGACGCCGATTGCCGAGAGCGTGAAAGAATTATTGGAAGAAGCGGTCTCGCGCGGATTGGGAAAAGAAGATTATTCTGCCGTGTCTAAAGTAGTACGATGACTTCTACCTCTTTTTAATGATCCTTTTTCTGTGTTTCATTCCCCAATCACTCAACTCGTCAATCACCTTGTCCAGTGTTGTTCCATAGTCGGTTAATTCATATTCCACGGTAACGGGGATTGTGTCGCGCACCGTTCTCAAGACAAGTTCGTTCATTTCGAGTTCGCGCAATTCTTTTGAGAGCATCTTTGCCGTAATACCGTTCACTTCTCGCTGTAACTCCTTGAACCGTCTCTTCCCGAATGTCAACGTATTGATGATTTGAATTTTCCATTTTCCGCGCAGAACATCGAGCGCATCGTTAATGGCAAGAAGTTTATAGGCGCAGGCGCTGTGATCTTTTATCCGTGGGCCGTTCTTTGCTATTCTCGCGGTTGTTTTCATGATCTTCCTGGTTTCTTAAAGTATACTGGTATACTTTGGGTAAGTAGTTACTTTTCTATACCAAATATATGTATCTTCTTTATATCAAACAACAATTCTTTCACTATTTAAAGGAAATACATATCTATGGAACAAACACAAAAGAAATATTCAAAACTCAATATCCTTTTATGGGTATTGCAAATCCTCTTTGCTTTGCTGTACGTCGGCGCCGGTTTTTCGAAAACAGTCAAGCCGATTCCTGAACTTGCCCTGCAAGTGCCCTGGGTAGTTACTTTCCCCGCGGCACTGGTACGTTTTATCGGCATCAGCGAACTGCTTGGTGCCATCGGTTTGATTCTTCCGGCGGCCTTGAAAATTCGTCCGCAGCTGACAACACTTGCGGCGTCGGCGTTATCGTTTGTGATGTTATTGGCAAACGTTTTTCACATTTACCAGGGGGAGTTTCAGGTCTTACCGATGACCGGAATTATTTTTATCCTTCTTACATTCACAGCGTATGGACGGTGGAAATTAGCACCATTTACATCCAAAGGGAAACAATGAAAGTAGAAATTTGGTCTGACGTGATGTGTCCGTTCTGTTACATCGGAAAAAGGAAATTCGAAACGGCGCTGGAACAATTTCCTCAAAAAAATAATGTGGAGATTGAATGGAAAAGTTTTCAATTGAATCCCGATATGGAAACTGATCCTAAGAAAAACATCAACGAATATCTGGCGGAACATAAAGGGATCGGCATCGATCAGGCAAAGCGAATGAATGACTGCGTGACAGCAATGGCAAAAGAAGTCGGGCTTCGTTACGATTTCGATAAAGCGATTGTTGCAAATTCATTCGACGCTCATCGTTTATCTCATCTAGCAAAAAAATACGGAAAGCAGGATGCAATGGAAGAACGCTTGTTCAAGGCATACTTTACCGAAGGAAAAAATACGGCCGATCACGAAACATTGATTCACCTTGCAGAGGAAATCGGATTGAATGCCGATGAAGTGCAGACGATGCTTGGAGGGAACGATTTTTCGGATGCGGTGAACAGCGATTTGTACGAAGCACAGCAAGTTGGCGCGCGAGGTGTGCCTTTTTTTGTCTTCAACAATACATACGCCGTTTCCGGTGCACAGCCAACTGAATTATTTCTCAGTGCACTCACACAATCTTATGGAGAATGGAAAAAAGAAAATCATGCTTAATGTAAAAATTATTATTGCCAGTACACGCCCGGGAAGAAAAGGACCGGCTCTTGCTTCATGGATCTTTGAGGCTGCAAAAAAACAGAAGGAATTTACTGTTGAAGTGCTCGATCTTGCGGAAATCAACCTTCCCTTTTTAGATGAACCGAATCTTCCGCGATTCCAAAAATATGAAAAAGAACATACCAAAGCGTGGAGTAAAATAATCGATGCGGCGGATGCCTTTATTATTGTGACGCCAGAGTACAATTACAGTTTTCCGGCCACGCTTAAAAATGCTTTTGATTTTTTATATCATGAATGGACGTATAAGCCGATCGCTTTTGTGACGTACGGCGGACTGGCTGCCGGCACACGAGCTTTGCAATTGCTGAAACCGGTAGTGACGGCGTTAAAACTGGTACCGCTGGTTGAATCTGTCAATATTTCATTCTTCACAAAACACATTGATGAACATGGAAAGTTCAACGCCAACGAAGAGATGGAACAATCCGCCGATGCAATGCTGAAAGAGCTTCTTTTTTGGGGAAATGGATTGAAAACGATGAGGGTGGCCAAAAAATAATGACGGGGAAACCGTTCCGGTAATCAAATCAACTTGCAACTCACTCTCATAGTGGTTACATTTTCGCATTCCTGATTCATCGTCACTTTTCAATCACTCTTTCCAAAGGTGAATGTATGAAACAACGCAATGCAACTGCCGTGCTTGTCATCCATGGAATCGACGAGCAGCTGCCGTTCCAAACGCTGGATGAATTCACCTCTACTTTGTGGAATGTGATGGAACAGCGAAACGATACGTCGCTGCTTCCCGGACATCATTGCATTGTTCAGCGCCAAGGATGGATTGAAAACTATATTTCTCTTGAAAGCGGCGCTCGCGCCAACAGCACCGTAGATGTGTACGAATATTACTGGGCATATAAAGCGGAACGACACGTTGCACTCGGTGATATTGTTGAATGGCTTATCGCAACATCGGATGGCGCACAAAAATATTACAAAGAGAATGAGAAGCTTGCCGAAACGTACGAAGGGACCGGCGTCAAAGCGTTCAGTAAAAAAACTTTTAAGAAACGCTGGTACCTGAAACAGCTCGGCTGGTTGATGAGAGTGCTTTCATTTGTTCCGTCAGTTTTATCAACATGGATAGCGCATAATCTTTCGTGGCTCATTATGGTGCTCAATCCGGTGATGCAGTGGGTTGAACAGCAGATGATTGATTACATCGGCGATGTGGTAATTTACACCAGCGCCGATAAGCGGTCAAAATTTTATGAAGTGCGGGCCGATATTTTAAATGGTGCTGTCGATGAATTGACGGCACTGTTGAACGATCCGAAATACACGCAGGTTATCGTTGCGGGCCACTCGCTCGGTACTGTCATCGCATTCGATGCGTTGAATCGCATCAATCATGAAATGAACACAGGCACCGTTGATAGAAAGCTCGCGCGCAAGATTACCGGATTTGTCACCTTCGGCTCGCCGTTGGACAAGATTGCCTTTTTTTTCCGCGAGCACACGCCGAATGAAGAATACCTGCGCCGTCAAATTCTTAATCACTATCACTCGTTTAAAGCTAAACCGCTCACCGAACAGCCGAATCCGAAAGAGCTGTCGAATCCCTTCCTTCCCTTGCTCGATCACGTCTACTGGATTAATTTCTGGGATCCGGAGGATAAGGTAAGCGGACAGCTTGATTTTTACCGCGTGGATAAAAATATACAGCTTGCGCTGGAAAAAAATGTTCTTTCTGCACACACGGCATACTGGCAGCATCAGGAAATGTATCGCATTATCTTGGATAGATGGAAGATTTGAACTCTTCTACCGGCCACTATTTATTCTATAAAATGCGCATGGCGTAAAAAATTTTTCACATCAGCTCTGTCTGTCACATACACACCAATCGCAATGCCGAATCCTAATAAAAACTCCGGCACAGAAATTCTGAGCAGGATTGCTGCATTTTCGATCGAATATTCGTTGGTTGCCGCATAGATAATGCGGAAGAGAACCGCAGCGCAAAAAAATAATACTCCCAAAATTCCGGTGATAAGAAAATATTTTTTCAATTTGGAAATATAGATATACTGAAAATAGAGATACACCGCTATTCCGTACACCCAAAAACTTAAAATTTCTAACAGCAGATTTTCTCTGATAGCATTTCTCCGAAAAAATGCTTCGTTGAGGATAAAGAGAATGCAGAGGGTGTAAAGAGCGCTTTTCAAATCCATATCCCTCATGATGAAAAAGAACATCGAAAAATATAATGCGAACATGACAAAAATGAACAGATGATTATATGGATTAAAGATTGATACACCGTATCGAGCAAGACCGATAATGA
>JAQUOA010000006.1 GCA_028749215.1 Bacteroidota bacterium | reverse complement strand
ATCTTCATATTGTTTCAATGTGAATGGTGACAACAACAATTGCACCTAATGAGTAATTGCAGTCAGCCCGTGCGTGCGGAATATCGAAAGGCGCCGGAGTCACTATTTTTGTTGGATAGAATGTATTGGTTTTAACTGTTAGCGTCAATACTTCAGAAAATAGAGTTGCATTGCTATTTAAAACAGCGAAGCCACAACGGTGTGTCGTGGCTTCACATGAGTACGTATCTTGTAAGATTTTCTACAGCTTATTTTTTCTTTTTTGCTGTTTTCAAATCTTTCAATGCCGCACGAGCCGCTGCAAGACGTGCAATCGGCACACGGAACGGCGAACAGCTGACGTAGTTGTTGCCGATCATGTGACAGAATTCAACGCTCGACGGTTCTCCGCCATGCTCGCCGCAAATTCCGACTTTCAACGTCGGACGTGTGCTGCGCCCTTTTTCGATGGCGATCTTCATCAATGCACCGACGCCGTCGCGGTCGAGAACTTCGAACGGATCTTTCGCGTAGATTTCACGCGCGACGTACGGAACCAAGAAGCTTGCCGAGTCGTCGCGGCTCATCCCCATGGTGGTTTGTGTTAAGTCGTTTGTTCCGAAAGAGAAGAACTCTGCAACTTTCGCAATTTCATCCGCCGTCACTGCACCGCGCGGAACTTCAATCATTGTTCCGACTAAATATTGAAATTTTACTTTTTTCTCCGCCATAACTTCTGAAGCAACGCGGCGAACAATCTTTTCTTGGTCGGCAAGTTCATTGACATTGCCCACCAGCGGAATCATCACTTCAGGAAATACTTTGATTCCTTTTGCCTGGATCTGCGCGGCGGCTTCAAAAATTGCCCGCGATTGCATTTCGGTAATTTCAGGATAGATAATTCCTAAGCGGCATCCGCGGAAACCAAGCATCGGGTTAAACTCGTGCAGACTTGCCACGCGGCGTTTTACTTTTTCAAAACTGACACCCATTGTCTGCGCAAGTTCACGTTGCTCTTTTTCTTCATGAGGAACAAATTCATGGAGCGGCGGATCGATGGTACGGATAGTCACCGGACGACCGTTCATCGCTTCAAAAATTCCTGCAAAGTCTGCGCGCTGCAGCGGCAATAATTTCGCCAATGCTTTCTTGCGGTCTTCAACATTTTCGGCAAGAATCATTTCGCGCATCGGGCCGATCTTTCCCTCGCCGAAGAACATATGCTCTGTGCGGCAGAGGCCGATACCTTCTGCGCCGAATGCCACGGCGTTGCTTGCCTGATCCGGCTGATCGGCGTTGGTGCGGATGTTCAGTTTGCGATACTTATCTGCCCACGACATGATCTTTGCATACTGTTGATACACAGGCGCTTGTTTTGCGTCGAGTGTTTTGTCAACAAGCACTTGAAGAACTTCCGATGGCTTCGTTGCAACTTTTCCTTCGATCACTTCACCGGTGGTTCCGTCAAGTGAAATCCAATCGCCTTCTTTGATTGTCTTTCCTTTCACCACCATGGAATGTGTTCCGTAATCGATGTTCAATTCGGAACATCCTGCCACGCAGACTTTACCCATCTGACGAGCAACGAGCGCCGCATGCGACGTCATTCCGCCGCGTGCCGTGAGAATACCTTCGGAGGCATCCATCCCTTTGATATCTTCCGGTGATGTTTCGATGCGGACAAGAATAATTTTCTCGCCCCGCTTTTTCCAATCTTCGGCATCGGGAGCGTTGAACACAACACGGCCTGTTGCTGCACCGGGACCTGCGTTCAATCCTTTTGTCAGTAAACGACCGCTGTCAACAGCACCTTTCTTTTCTTTTAAATCGAAAATCGGCCGAAGCAGTTGGTTCAGCTGATCGGGTTCGATTCTTTGGAGCGCTTCTTTATCGGTGATCAATTTTTCGGTTACCATATCAACAGCAATTTTAATTGCGGCGAATGCGGTACGTTTCCCGACGCGGCATTGCAGCATGTACAATTTTCCCTGCTGAATGGTGAACTCGATATCGTTCATATCCCGATAATGCTTTTCAAGTTTCAAGCGAATCTTGTCAAGCTCTTTGTAAATTTTCGGATTTTGTTTTTCGAGTTCAGAAATGTGAAGCGGCGTGCGCGTTCCCGCAACAACATCTTCGCCTTGTGCGTTCATTAAATATTCGCCGTAGAAAACATTCTCACCCGTTGCCGCATCGCGTGTGAACGCCACGCCGGTTCCGGAATCTTCGCCCATATTTCCGAAGACCATGGATTGAATGTTGACAGCTGTTCCCCATTCAGCGGGAATGTCATACATCTTTCTATAGGCAATGGCGCGGTCATTATTCCACGAATTGAACACTGCTCCTGCTGCACCCCATAATTGTTTCAGCGGATCTTGAGGAAAATCGTGTCCGGTTTTTTCTTTGATTGCAGTTTTGAATTTTGCAATCAAATCTTTCATATCGTCGGCAGTTAACTCCGTATCGAGGTGAACGCCTTTTTGATGCTTCTTTTCTTCAATGATGACTTCGAAGGGATCAATTTCATCTTTATGAACCGGTTTCAATCCGAGCACAACATCGCCGTACATTTGCACGAAGCGGCGGTACGAATCATACACGAAACGCGGATTGCCTGTCTTCTTTACAAGACTTTCGGCAATGGCATCGTTGATTCCAAGATTCAAAATGGTGTCCATCATGCCGGGCATTGAAGCGCGCGCGCCGGAACGAACGGACATCAACAATGGATTTTTTACATCGCCGAATTTTGCACCCATGGCACTTTCAACTTTTTTAAGAGCCGCTGCAACTTCTTTCGCCAGTGATTTCGGCAATGTTTTTTTGTTGTCGTAGTAGTACGTACACACTTCCGTAGAAATGGTGAAACCGGCCGGCACGGGCAAACCAATGTTCGTCATTTCCGCAAGGTTCGCTCCCTTTCCGCCGAGCAGGTTTTTCATTTCCGCTTTCCCCTCAGCTTTTCCCTTCCCAAAAAAATAGACATATTTAGGCATAGCAAGTAATTCCTTTCAAAGATTCATAAAACTGATATAAACTTCTAAAAAATTTTCCGTAAGTCTTGCGAAGAGTTTTGTCGTTCGGAGATTTCTTCAAGAAACAACCGGTTCCTTTTTGTCACTTCGGCTGAACACCGCTTCGTCGGTTGGCGTATCGCAGCGACACCATTCTGAAATTTTCCAGAAGCCTTATTCATATTAATTGTTGGCGGGAACAAAATACGAAATTCTTCCAAAAAATCAGAGCAAAACATTTTCTTTTTTTGAGATTTTTTTTGATGTAACCGTCCTCAGGGCATGAATACTTGACAGAATAACCCAATAAAATAGGGAGATATTTTCACCGTTAAGAATATCGTCTGCCGATTTCTTAATGATAAGAGATACAGAAAAAAAATCCGTCAAATGAACTGTAAATCAGTTGCTCCGGCTGGCATATTAGTTGCTAATTATAAGTGCACCTATGAAAAATCATAATCCCGACACTCCTCTGTATTCAATCGGCACCGTGGTGCGAATGCTTGGCGTTTCCGCACAGACATTGCGCATGTACGAAAGCGAAGGTCTTCTTGCTCCCTACAAAACCGACGGCAACCAACGCCTCTATTCCGATGCCGATGTTGAACGTCTCGAATGTATCCGCAAAGCGATCAATCTTGAAAAAATCAGTATCGGGGGAATGAAAAAAATTCACTCAATGATTCCTTGCTGGAACATCATGGAATGCCCTGAAGAACAGCGGGAGAAATGCCCGGCGTTCAAGAATCAGACTGCCGGTTGTTGGACGTACAACCATGAACATTCACTGTGCGGCGACATGGAGTGCCGTGTGTGCAAAGTGTATAAATTGGCAAGCCATACCGGATATATTAAAGAACAGATCATCAAAATGAGTTACACGAAAGACCACACCGCTGTTGAAGCGGCGCGGGACCATCATCATGAAAAGAATAATCATTCCACTCATCACCATGGGACTGTTGACGATCCTGTTTCTGACAAGCATCGTCAAGAAGAGCGTTGAACCGACACCATTAGCAGATTTAAAAGAACAATTCACAAAAAAGAAACAGCCCCCGTCTGTTGACCATACAAAATTTTCCCAGCTGAAAAAAAAGTTTTCACGTCCTCAGGATGTAACGGCTGCCTGCAATGAATGCCATACCGAACGCCACACCGAGGTGATGAAGTCGTCACATTGGAATTGGGAACGCGAAGAATACATTGAAGGGCGCGGCATCCGGTACGTCGGCAAAAAAAATATCCTGAACAATTTTTGTATCGGCATTTCTTCCAACGAACAAAGCTGCAATAAGTGCCACATCGGATATGGATGGAACAGCCCTTCGTTCGATTTCAATAATCCAAACAATGTTGACTGCCTTGCCTGTCACGACAACAGCAACACGTACACCAAACAATCCGGTGGTGCAGGAATGCCCGATCCATCGGTGAACCTGACGTATGTGGCTCAGCATGTCGGCAAGCCGACGAAGGCAAATTGCGGAACGTGCCATTTCTTTGGCGGCGGCGGAAACAACGTGAAGCACGGCGATCTGGAAAAAACGTTGTTCGATGCAACGCGGGATGTTGATGTACACATGGCAAGCGACGGTGTCAATCTGGAATGCATCAGCTGCCATAAAACTGAAAAGCATCAGATGCTCGGTAAAGTGTACTCGCTGTCATCGATGAATCGTAATCGTTCTACCTGCGAACAATGCCACACCGAAACTCCTCATAAGAGCGACGTGCTTAACGAGCATACTTTAAAAGTTGCCTGCCAAACATGCCACATTCCGGAATACGCCAAAGTCAATTCAACAAAAATGCGATGGGATTGGTCGACCGCGGGGCAATTAAAAAACGGCGAACCATTTGAAATAAAAGATTCGCTCGGCGATGAAGTATACATGTCAATTAAAGGATCATTTGTTTGGAAGCGCAACGTTCAGCCGGACTATGTATGGTTTAACGGAACAGCGTCGCACTATCTGCTGGGAGATACAATTACGCCGACGGCACCGATTCAAATGAATACGCTTCACGGCAGCTACGCCGATCCCGAAGCAAAAATAATTCCGGTAAAAATTCATCGCACAAAACAAATTTATGATCCCGTCTATAAAATGATCATCCAGCCGAAAACATTTGCCATAAAAAAAGGCGAAGGAGGGTTCTGGAAAGATTTTGATTGGGTGCAGGCATCGGAAAAAGGGATGGAATCGGTGAACCTTCCCTTCAGCGGAAAATACACGTTTGTAGAAACTGAAATGTACTGGCCCATCAACCACATGGTATCGCCAAAAAATAATTCGCTGCAGTGCAATAGCTGCCATACGCGCGATCACAGCCGTCTTGCAAACCTCCGCGATTTCTACATGCCTGGAAGAGACTACAATGCTTCTGTTGAATTTCTTGGCACGGGTGCCATTGTGTTGACATTGCTCGGTGTAATCGGGCATGCATCTTTACGTATCGTATCAAAACGTAAAAACGGAAAAGGGTGACTCCATGAAAAAAGAATTTGTCTATAAACGCTTTGAACGATTCTGGCACTGGACACAAGCCGCGCTGATTCTTTTCCTTGCGCTCACCGGATTTGAAATTCACGGAGCGATCTCCTTCTTCGGATTTGAACAGGCCGTCACATTCCACCGCACAGCCGCCATCATGTTCCTGGTGCTGATTGCCTTTGCAATTTTTTGGCACTTTACCACGGACGAATGGAAACAATATTTACCGACGCGTAAACATCTGCGGGCCCAGTTTGAATATTACATCAGCGGAATTTTCCGCAATGCCCCGCATCCCACAAAGAAAACGGTGCTCAGCAAACTCAATCCGATTCAAAAGCTCGTGTATCTCGCCCTTAAAATTCTTGTCATTCCAGTGATGGTTGCATCCGGTTTACTCTATATGTTTTACCGCTATCCGCAAAAACAAGGAATAGGAAGTTTGAACATCGACAGTTTGGAGAAGATAGCTGTCGTGCACACCGTCGGTGCATTTTTCCTTGCCGCTTTCGTCATTGCACATATTTATTTAATCACAACCGGACGAACGGTGACATCAAACCTTAAAGCCATGATCACCGGTTTTGAAGAATTAGAAACCGAACATACGCCGGCAGAGGTGCATCACACCGCCGGAACAAAATGAGGAACGAATAGAAATGAAAACACATTACATGAATCCATACGCGGCAGGTTTCCTGCTCGGACTCACCCTGCTCGCAGCAATCGTCATTACCGGACGGGGGCTTGGAGCCAGCGGTGCGTTGAAAAGCAGTGTTGTAGCGACAGTGCACACTGTTGCCCCGCAGCATGCCGCAGCATCAAAATTTTACAGCGAAAATTTAAAAGCACTCCATGATAATCCGTTGAAAGCATGGCTTGTCTTTGAAGTTCTTGGCGTCGTTATCGGAGGATTTCTTTCTGGCGTCGTCTCCGACCGATTGACATTTCAAACAGAACGCGGGCCTCGCATTTCAAACAGTGCACGACTCGGTTTTGCGTTAATCGGCGGCGCGCTGTTTGGACTCGGATCTCAATTTGCGCGGGGATGCACCAGCGGAGCCGCGTTAAGCGGAATGGCGGTCCTTTCCACCGGAGGCATTATCACTATGGCGGCAATTTTCGGAACCGGTTATGCCGTGGCGTACTTTTTTAGAAAGTTGTGGATATAAGTTACTGACCCCACCCTTAATCCCTCCCCTTGCAGGGGAGGGAAAGATAAAGAGGGGGTCACAAAATATAATTTTGAATTTGAAATGAGGTTTTTATGTTCCCTTTAGTTCCCGATCTTATCAGCGATGAATTGAATCTCATCGTTGCACTGCTCATCGGCATCGCCTTCGGATTCGTTCTTGAGCAGGCAGGATTTTCTTCATCAAAAAAACTTGCCGGCGTGTTTTACGGATATGATTTCACCGTAATCCGTGTCTTCTTCACTGCCGGCGTTACCGCCATGAGCGGCGTTATCATTTTAGGATATATCGGCTGGCTTGACACGGATTTTATTTATATCAATCCCACGTACCTTGAAGGAGCGATTCTCGGCGGAGTGATTATGGGATTTGGATTTATCATCGGCGGATACTGCCCCGGCACCAGCGTATGCGGCGCGGCGATTGGAAAAATTGACGCCATGTTTTTCGTCGGCGGCGGATTGATCGGCGTCTTCCTTTTTGCCGAAGGGTATCCGATGTTTGAAAACATCTACATGGCAAGCTTTCTCGGCAACATCCGTATCTTTAATTCCCTTGGTATGTCTCAAGGTGTGTTTGCCTTGCTGTTGATAGTCGTTGCCGTCGTCACTTTTATTATGACAACAAAAATTGAGCGAAAAGTAAATGCGGAAGGTCCTGCAAAAGATTTTCATCCGCATTCACATCGCCTTGCAGGTACAGGCATAATTCTTCTTGGTGTGGTCCTTCTCTTCTTGCCGGATCGAAAAGAACGGCTCGTCGGTAAAGTAAGCGACGAAAATTTTGTCCAAACGCATTCTGTGCAAACAATGACATCCGATGAATTGGCATTCCGAATTTTGGACGGCGATCATCGTTTGCAAATTGTTGATGTGCGCGATGGAAAAGAATTTGACAGTGCATCGCTTCCAGGGGCAATCAATATCAAGACCGGACAGCTTTTTCAAAAAGAGTTCACTGAGATTCTCGGACAGAAACATCGAAAGAAAGTATTCATCGCCGCTGACGAACATTCTGAAAAGATTGCCGCTCTCCTTGCACAGGAAATCGGATATGAAAATCTCTGCGTTTTAAAGGGGGGGCTGGCCGAATTTACCGCATCAATTCTCAAGTACACCAAACTAGGTACTATTTCAACTAGAGAAGAAATCGACACAGATAGATTCCGCTCTAAAGCATCCGGAGCAATAGCATTGCTCATTAAAGAGTCGAAAAATAAACCTGCCAAACCTGCCGCCCTCATAAAAAAGGTTGCCGGAGGTTGTTAAAATAAAAAATCCCGCTTCTGCGGGATTTTTTATTTGTGGGAGTTATTACTATTAGAAAACACTAATGGGAAAATCTTGCATTGGGTGTACGCCAAATGTATATTAATTCCGTTGGTACAGGGTGGGGAGACGAACAGTCTCTTTTCATCAAAACAGACAAAAAGGGGATCACTGTTGGCTTATCATCTCAACATCTATGCAGCAATGTCATTTATTGCTGTAGCTGCCAATCTTGTCTTTGCAATTTTTGTTTTGTTCAAGAATCCTTCCGGCCGAGTAAATCAATTGTGGTCTCTCGCCATCCTCAGTTTAGTGTATTGGGGCAGCGCCGAATTTTTCCTTCGGATTATTCACGATCCTATTCTCGCCGACACGGTAGTGAATCTCGGAGGAATCGGATTTTGTATCCTCCCTGCATTGTTCTTCCATTTCACATTTGAATTTACTCAACAACCACACACATCCCATCGATTAATTCATGTAATGTACGGAATTGGAGTTATCATATGTTCGCTCCAATTGGCGGGTTACATTACAAAACCGGTTTTGTTACCGTGGGGATACACATTCACGCCGGCTGTTCTCTACACAGTTTTTATTGTGTGGTTGGAAGTTTGTTTCACTATTGGTATTTGGTGGTGTTGGAAGAAATTACGCGCCGCTTCAACAAAACGAGAAGTGACACAAACGCTGATGATCATTCTCGGCGCAGTCGTTCCTCTAACAATCGGTTCTACGACCGATGCATTTTTGCCGATGGCTGGTTTTGAAGTATTCCGTGTTGCCGTCGTTACTACAACGGTAACGGTAATGCTGGTTAGTATCGGCGTTGTCAAGTATCAGTTAATGTCATTAACTCCCGAAACAACAGCGTCAATAATTCTCGAAACAATGGGCGATCTTGTTGCCGTGGCGGATATGAGTGGAACATTACGGTTTACGAATCGTGCATTCCGCCAAACGCTGGGATTTGAAGGACTGTCGGCCCGTGTAGAAGATTTTTTTGCGGGAAATATCAAGCGAGACGATCTTACTGCCAATAGAGTTCTTCACTTTGAAACGAATTACCAGTGCAAAGATGGACGTACTTTTCCTGTATTGCTTGCGGTTTCGAACATCTTTGATAAACATGAATCCGTAGGAACGATTTACGTTGCCAGTGACATCTCGTCCAGAGTTGAGACAGAAAAGAAACTCCGCGAAAGCGAAGCGATGTTCCGCGCACTTTCTGAAGCCGCACCCGCCGCAATTTTTTTGTATGATAAAGAAAAATTTTTATATGTCAATAAGGCAACCGAAGAAATCACGGGATTCACAAAAGCTGAATTGATGACGATGAAATTCCAGCAGCTAATAGATACCCAAATGCGCGATAGTATTCAACAGCGGGCAGAAGCACGCTTGCGCGGTGAAGATGTTCCATCGCACTATGAAATGAGAATTCAGCGAAACAACGGAGGAATTCGATGGCTCAATTTCGCTGCGGCGAAAATTGAAATCAACGGCAATGCAGCAGGCGTCGGCCTTGCATTTGATGTAACAGAACGAAAAGATGCAGAAGAACAAATCCGTGAACAGTTGGAATTGTTAAACAAAGCGAATGACGCTATTGTCGTGTTTACTCTTAAAGGGAAGATCAAATATTATAATGCCGCTGCTGAGCGTCTGTTCCATTGGGATGTAACCACCGTTGCTGAGAAGTCCATCGCAGAAATGATACCCACTGTCAATTATGAAACGTTTGATCGTGCGTTTAAAATTTTGATCGAAAAAAATGAATGGGTGGGAGAAATTAAAATTCACACTCCCAATGGGAATCCGATGGATCTGCAGAGCCGATGGACGATCATACGAGGCGATGCAGGAAAACCGGAATCGGTGATGATGATTTCTTCAGACATTACAGAAAAAAAGATGATAGAACAACAGTTTTACCGGTCACAGCGCCTCGAAAGCATTGGATCGCTTGTCAGCGGTATTGCTCACGATCTTAACAATATTCTTGCACCAGTAATGATGGGCATTGAAAGATTGAGACGCCGGACCGATATCGACAAAAATAAAATACTTGACTACATGGATGTCAGCACCCGGCGCGGAGTCTCTCTGGTAAAACAAGTGCTGACTTTTGCGAAGGGAATGGAACAGGAGAGATCGACCATTGATCCGAAGTTATTACTTATGGAAATTGAAAATATCATAAACGAAACATTCCCCAAATCGATTACCGTGAAGACGAGCGTGCCGAAAGAAATCAATCATATTGCAGGTGATGTAACACAGCTTCATCAAGTTTTCCTCAATTTATGCATCAATGCAAGAGACGCATTGCCTGACGGCGGGACGATCTCCATTTCTGCCAAGAACGTTTCTGACAATGCTGTCGTCTGCATATCTGTTACCGATACCGGAACAGGAATGAGTGAGGATGTGAAACGAAAAATCTTCGATCCTTTTTTTACGACAAAAGGATCGGGGAAAGGAACAGGGTTGGGGCTTTCCACCGTGCAGTCGATCATTAAAGCACACGGAGGACACATTGATGTTGAAAGCATTCTTGGGGCCGGAACAACTTTTAATATTTTTATTCCCGCTGCTCCTGAAGAACCAGAAGTGCAAAAGAGTAAAACGAGTGTTGCCTATTCGTACGGCAACGAAGAATTGATACTGGTTGCTGACGATGAACTCTCTATTGTTGAACTGACAAAAGAAACATTAGAGACTCATCATTACAAAGTGATGACAGCGATGAACGGGAAAGAAGCAGTTGAACTCGTCAAAAAAAATCCCTCTGTTGCATGCGTCATTATAGATCTGAACATGCCCGTTCTGGATGGTCCGGCGGCAATAAAGGAAATTCAGCAAACGAACGCAGATATTCCCATTATTGCCACAAGCGGAAATTCACCCACGTATCAGGATTTTAAACCACAGGAATTCGGAGTGTCGGGATTTCTTCAAAAGCCATTTTCATTACACGCTCTATTAAAACTGCTTTCCGAAATTCTTGCATCGTCTAGGCGAAATCCGCAGTCAACACACATGAAGACTGCTCATTAATGTTTCAGCTTAAAAAGTATGTGCAATTTTTTTTCCGTGAGTAATTCTACACCAAAGACTACTGTAGGTCCCGGCGGCATTGATAAAAAAAGTTGCCGGCGGATGTTGAAATAAAAAATCCCGCACAGCGGGATTTTTTATTTGTGGACGTTGTAGGACTTGAACCTACGACCTTTCGCGTGTGAGGCGAACGCTCTGAACCAACTGAGCTAAACGTCCAAGATGTTTTGTAGCATCACATATCAAACATAAAATTTTATTCCCTCAAAATCAAACGAAGAAAGATGGTAAGATTATTATTTTGGTCGGCTGAAAAACTGATTCTCTTTTTTTGAAATTGATGTTATGATAATAATGGATTACATTTTATTAATTCAATAAACAGTTCCCCAGACTCTAAAACGTTGCGTGGCCATTTAGTTCCAATCCGTTATACCGCTTGTTCTTTTAAACCAGTTATATAAGAATGAAGTGACCCCCATTTAAGGAAGGAGGATTTTAATGAAGAAAACATATTCTCCCGTTTTTATTCTAGTTGCATTAACCATAATAAATTGGGGATGCAAAAAAGAAAACAGTGTTACTCCCCCGATATGGGATTTATCAGGGAAAATTATTTTCAACCTACACGGTGGAAATCTTTCAGGAATTAATGTGATAGATTTGAATTCATCCGAATTAACTCTTTCCTCAATCGTTACCATCGGTGATGAACCTAGAGTAAATTCAAACGGTGATAAGATTGTTTATACTGGTTCGCAGACAGGGATGATTGATATCTTTACGGTCAACATCACAGGAGGTACTCCCATTGACCTAACACCCAATTCGCCGTCTCTAACTGATAGCTGGCCCGATTGGTCTCCTGACGGTCTCTCAATTGCTTTCAATAGAGTGTTTTACCCTGGTTTCAAAGAAGCAGTGTGCGTTATGAATAAAGATGGAAGTAATTTACACAATCTGACAGATACATCATCGCTTGCTGTCGCTGTCATGCCTCGTTGGTCATCGGATAGAAGCAATATTACTTTTATAGGGCAAACATCTTTCAAACCACCGGTAGATTACAATCTTTATCTTATTAATCCAGATGGTTCTAATCAAGTTTTGCTTGACCGCATTGGTTCGATTTTACCGAGTTCGCTTCCGTCGTGGTCTCCAGACTCCCGCACCATTGCTTATTGTAAATCCAACCAAACAATGGATGATACAACGGGTGGTTTATATGTGATTGATATTGTAAGCAGAGTATCTCAAAAAATAAATGTGAATGGGAAACGAACATCACCTGCTGGATATTCTTGGCTTCCAGATGGGAAGCTGATTTGTGTCGGGATTAATCCTGTAGATACCAGTTATGAAGTGTTTGTTGTCTCAAACTTTAGTTCTTCCGAAGGAAAACTTATAGCAAGGGGTCTTAATTATAATGCCGTTACGACCCCGTCTCCAGATGGTAAGCATATTGCTATTTTCGGTACAGCAAAAAATGGTGGAACATTTGCATTATACGTTGTTAATGCTGATGGTAATAATTTTCGTAAATTGAAAGACATAGATAATCCAAAGGCATTTATTGTTAATTACCAGTATTGTCAATGGCTAAAATAAAATGAGGTGCGCCATGAAACAATTCAAAAGATTGCTATTCATTAGTATGATAGACCCTGTTTTTATGAACGCACAAATTCAGAGAAATCTTTTAGTTGTTCAATCACCTCGAAGATTTTGTTGAGGCAACATTCAGACGGAGGGGCAATATGCTGAAGCTTCTTCTAGTGTGCTTGAGCGTGAAAGCAACCGTCTCGATGTTACAATTACTGTTCCACGATGCGTTGATCGCACAAGAGATTATTATATTGGCCCGTCTAAAGACTGATTCTCTTTTTTGAGATGGATGTTATGATGCTAATGGATTACATTTAACAAGTTTGCGGTATAGATGGAAAAGGTTTGCCGGTCTACAACCTAAGAATGAATAATCAACGAATTTACATCGGTAAATATTTAGTCATGCGCTGTTTTAAAGTCCATCCATCAAATTAAAGTAAAAATATGCGAATAGTGTTTCTTCGAGTGCTCCTCTTATGTACAATGACCTTCCTTCTGATGGTTACTGTATCGGGACAGACCTACAGACAACTTATCAAACAAGCCGATTCATTGTATAACTCAAAGGACTATAAAAAATCAAATGATGTATACCAACAAGCCTTTAAATTTGAAAAGAAAAATGTGAATGACTTATACAACGCTGCTTGTTCAGCAGCATTAGCAGGTGACACTAAAAATTCTTTTGAGTTTCTGAAGTTAGCATGTCAAAACGGATGGTTGAACATTGACCACATGAAAAAAGACAGCGATTTAAACGGACTTCACAATGACGGCCAATGGATAGCTTTATTAAGTAAGATGCAAAACACAATTGATTCTATTGAAGCAAACTACGATAAACCATTGCAAAAAGAACTTTTGGAAATTTTTAATGATGATCAAAGCATTCGAAATCAGTATATAACAGCAACAAAAAAATTAGGGTACAATAATCCGACGGCAGACAGTTTAGGGAAAATAATGATCTACAAAGACAGTATTAACTTAATTAAAGTAACAAAAATTTTAGATGAAAAAGGCTGGGTGGGAAAAGACAAAGTCGGCATGCAAGCAAATCAAACATTATTTCTTGTCATTCAACATTCTGATTTGAAAACGCAAGAAAAATATCTGCCAATGATGCGTGAAGCGGTTAAAAAAGGTAATGCTAGTGCAAGCGCCTTGGCATTGTTAGAAGATCGAACAGCCTTAGGACAGGGGAAAAAACAGATTTACGGGAGTCAAATATTTACCAATCATCAAACCCATAAATCCTATGTGGCGCCTCTTGAAGATCCTGACAATGTGGATAAAAGACGGACAGAGGTAGGATTGGGACCTCTTTCGGATTATGTATATCAATTTGGAATTATGTGGGATATTGAAGACTATAAAAAGCATTTACCCGAATACGAAAAACAACATCAAGAAAGTTTAAAGACAAAATAAACCGCCTAGCAGTTGCTCAACGCAGACGTTGAAACCGCCGACGCGTTGCAACGTTATGCGGCAATTTAATTCCAATCCATATCAACATTTAAACAAGGAATATTACTCTATGCGAAAACACTCAATTATTCTTGTTGTACTATTATTATTTCTGTTCAATGGATGCGCAACACTTTTCAAAGGGTACGAAGATCCGGTTCACATCTATCAGTATTCAGAAGATGTTTCATTTCAAACAATAAATGGCGTTCAAATTCCTGTTCACAAGACAGAACAAAAATTTGAAATAGATTCAAGATCTCATTTTTCCATAGATTCTACATTGTATCATATCTCATTATATTCAAATGCGAATCATGTGCTCTTGATAAAAACTGCAAAAAAAGAATATTCTATCACACGATATCCAAAACTTGGCTGGGGTTGGTTAGTTTTAGATTTACTTGGCGGCGGGGTACCAATGTTCATCGATATTTATACGGGTGCATGGAATCATTTTGATCCGATTGTGGTACAATAATTTAAACCGCGTGACCAGTTAATAAAAATTTATAAGTTACGACAGCATTACAGAACAATGTAGTTCCAATCCGTTAGGGGTTTTCAAATGAAAAAATTATCCATGACTGCTTATTCTACCATTTTCTTCATTATCCTTACTTATGGAATAATAGTTTGGAACCATGCCCTACAATTGTCTGATCTTAGAGTTACGATTATTGGACTTATGTTAATTGGGTTAATTTACTATTTAGAAAAAATGGAACACCAGAGAAGATTATTACACTGGGATACGATACGCAGCAAAGGGAAAATCCGATTTATCCTTTATGAGTACGTTCTGCTGCGAGGCGGGATTGTTTCACTTTTTATCATTTTGGTTCTTTCAATGAAAGTAACTATCGGATTGTTGATTATTTATTCTTTGTTACCATTGTTTGGCGAGTTAGTTTTTGCTGGAAATGAAGTGTGGAAACAATGTGAAGAACACTATATAATATCAACGTTGAAATCGGCGGCTGAAAAGATAAAAATATTAAATAATTGAAATATAGAGTATCTAACCGGACACTTAAAATTGACGACGTACTACAACGTAGAAAGAAAATTTAATTCCAGTCCGTCAGGTTTCAACAGCTTTTACTATCAAGAAAGTCAATGGAGAATGCAAAATGTCGAATAAAGCCGAAATAAAATGGTTGAGTGAACCGGAAGAACATAATTACCCGGCAGCCCTTTCGTACTTGTCTCTGATTTACGATGAACAGAAGGCTGCCGCTGATGTCAATAAATTGAGAAAAGCGGCTATCACGGAGTTCAAAGCAAAAGATATCTTTAGAGCATCGGGGTTATCATCGCTTGGAATCAGTAATGCTCATGTCGAGAAAGACCAAAAGAAAATAGAATCAGGACGCGAGTTATCTCCTTTGCTTCTGATAAGGGATTCAATCAATGGAAGGGTCATTATTGCAGATGGATATCATCGATTATGTGCGATCTACTCTTATAATGAAGACGCTCTCATACCATGTAAAATAATATAGCACCATCCGCTGACCAAGTACTTTGAAAACGTTCGAAACGTCAAACGGTTTGCAATCTCACACGTTGTTTAACCTTGATGTTGCGACTACCGTTCAAAAAAATCATCTGACTCTACAAATTACACAAAGTATTATTTCATCAGTACCATTTTTTTTTGCCTGTAAACTCATATCATCAAAATTGAATTTCTTTCAGATATAAAATTTGGTGTGGGCACTCTTTTTCGTGAGACTAGACTTATGAAAGGAAAAGGAACAAAAACAGAACTTACTGTCACCGAGTACGACAAGAAAAAGACCACACTACACTATCCGTGACGATGGATGCAAAGACCAAAAGAGTCATGACAAAGCTCATGATTTTCCTGATTAGCGGAATGGTAAAAAAAGGATGGAATGAGATATGGATGGAGTAGTGTCGTGTTGCGAAAGACAAATTTTATAAACACCAGGCCACGCGTTAAAACAGACGAAAGAGCATAGCGTAACAACACAAATTGTACAAAAATGATGCCCTGCATTTTCTGACATTCTTTTGACAATTTCATGACAACGTTCCTTCACCGGTTGTATATCTTGAAATCAAAAATATTCAACCATAAAAGGAAATACAATCATGTTACAGATTAGTCAATCAGCAACTCATAGATCAGAACTGATGTCACTCACCAAGGTCCTAAAGTTCACGCGTTTTTTAATCCCCTTACTCATCACATCATTGTTAGTTTCATGCAGTGCCTCGCAACCCACCGCTAGAATAGCAACAATTAATAAGCCGCCTCTTGAAGAGGATAACGAATCTACTTGGTACCTATATTATCAAGACCAATTTGAGGTGAACGAAGGCAAGGTGGTGCCGCCTACCATTCACTATCCTCAGCCGGCAATTCGTGCCTACCAGCGCGCGCAGGTGGGTTGGCATACAAAAGTTCACGGCGGGAAACCAAATGATTTAACATATATTGCTATAGTAGGAGGTGTAGTAGTGGTATATCTTATTTATTCGGCAATATCTTCGGTGAAAATAAGCATTCCAAATGGATCTATACCATAATAATTGTGATCATCTTCAATGTGGCTTATCTTTCAAATAATACTCATATAAATATTCTGCCGTGCGTGTTCTAACCAGGTACTCAAAAATGAGTGTGGGCCTCCGTTCAAAAAAATACTTCCCTCTACAAATTGTTATTTCATCAGCACCATTTTCTTTGTCTGCAAAAAATCTCCGGCACGTAACTGGTAGAAGTAAATTCCGCTCGCCAAATCTGCACCGTGAAATTGAAACGTATGATATCCTGCTTCCTTCATCTCATTCACCAGCGTTGCCACTTCACGTCCAAGCAGATCGTACACTTTCAATGTCACGTAACTGGTAATTGGTAATTGGTAATTGATGATTGTCGATGGGTTAAACGGATTGGGGAAATTTTGTTGAAGCCCGAACGATAAAGAAATATTGTTCAAAACATTATATACTACGTTTGGGAGTGAGAAATTATTTTTATATATGTCGCGCGCAGCTTGAACTTTTTGTAACACCTCAGCATTGGTATATCCATACGCAAGCACCGAGGCTATTCTTTTTACTTCACCACTATCAAGAGAAAAATAATAGGTGCCAAAGACAAAATCGCCATCGGAGCCGGCGAGAGGAATTGTATCATTCAAAACATTGCTGGGATTAGAATAGCTTCCTTCCTTCATCATTGCCCATAAGATCTCATCATCGCCTAAACGAATTTGATTTGACGGAGTGAAATAACTGTAACTCCCGATTTCATTCTTATTCGGCGAGTCGATAAATGCAGTGCCACATTTCCCAACAGAATCTTTCCAGAGCGGATTACGGGAACAGTTGTTGTCATAATCACCGAAAACAAGGACATTTTCCTTTTTGAAAAAAACAGTATAGTCATCGTTATATTCTTGAGGAGAATGATCCGTCGTGGTAATGCCCACATACGTTCCCAGTAAATACCCAAAAACCACCTTATTGTATTTTAACGCACTTTCATTTTTTATGTCATAGACACGGAAGAGAATATCTTTCACCGCCGGATGATTCCATTGCAGGTATCGA
Organism: Bacteroidota bacterium; assembly: GCA_028749215.1. Lineage (GTDB taxonomy): Bacteria > Bacteroidota > Ignavibacteria > UBA10030 > UBA8401 > JAQUOA01. Next base: position 15,441 of record JAQUOA010000006.1, on the reverse strand, counting down.
ACTGTTATTGAAATTCCCTGTCCATTTCTACCAGTAAAATTTTTGCCATATGAATTATTTGCAGGTGTATCAAAGCGATGATCATTTTCATCGTTCATTTGAAAATAAGCTTCAAGATCTGCAACCATTTTCCCTTTCCCGAAAAAGCCGTTCCATTCTGCCGAACCATTGCCGTCTTTCCACGACGCCGGCCATGTGCTTATATCGGAACTGAGTGCAACACTGTTCGATTTTGTGTTGAGTGAATTACTATCAGGCAAAAATGTCCACGGGTCGCTTGTTGTTGGATTGATATCAAAGCTTGAAGCAGGACGAGAAACAGGACTGGTGATTACTGAATGCACAGTATCCGACTTTGAGTCGCCATTGTAATCCTTAATGGGAAACTCGATGCCGAGTAAAATAGATTCATCGCCGATATATCCATTCGTTTCATAAAGCCATGCGCCGCGCGGCCGTGTATCAGCCGGCTGACCAATGACGCCCCAATTACCAAATACAGTTTTAATGTTATTGCCGTTCATTACTGCTGAACGATAATATTGCAGCCCGCTTGTCTGTGCAATAAGCGTTGTACCGAGAAAGAGTACCAAGAAAAAGTACAACAGGGAGAGTTTCGTTTTCATAATCAACTCCATTCCGTTGAATTTAATTAGCCCATCATTTCACTAACAACATTTTCTTTGATTGCGAATATGCACCACTCATTATTCGAGCAAAATAAATTCCACTCGGAGCGTTTATTGCATTCCATTGGACAGAATAATTCCCCGCTTCTTTCTTTTCATTCACCAGCGTTGCCACTTCGCGCCCAAGCAGATCATACACTTTCAACGTTACGTGACTGGTTACTGGTAACTGATAATTGATCACTGTGGTTGGGTTGAACGGATTAGGGAAATTATTACTGAGTGAAAATTTTGTCGGAATGTTACCCCTATTATTGTAAACCGACGTCAACTCAGTGCCATGAACAACTATCTCAAACAGAGAATATCCCCACTGCGTTGCCCGCTGTGTGCATTGTATCCAAATGAAACGCGCTCTTTCATTCGTTGTTATTTTATCCAATCCGCCGTCACTGCTCGATGCCGTGCCGATCGTTCGGAATGTGATGCTGTCATCTGAAACCAAGACCTGATATGATTTTGCATACGCGGTTTCCCAGTACAGAAGAACTTCAGAAATACTCTGCACGCTCCCGAGGTCCACAACAATGAACTGCGGATCGCTAAATGCTGATGACCACCTCGTTCCTATATTGCCATCCACAGCTTTTTCTCCTTCTAATCCTGTCGCTTCTATAGAAGAGACTTTTACAGGCTTATTAAGTGCAAGATTCTGTGGAGGATTCGGATACACGGTGAGACTTGCAAACTGATCGTTGTTCGATTCAACGCACTCATCAATCGCATTATCAGGGTCGGCAATTGCATGGACGGAATATGTGCCAATAGATTCTGCCGCCCACAAATTTGTTCCTGCCGGTCCGCCGTCCGCTTCAATCAACGCCATACCTCCGGCAGGAATTGATTGTGTGTAATTTGTTGACCAAGCAATTTCTTTTTCGTTCAAACTAAACTTTACTTTTACTGGAGAGCCGGAAGCAGTCGGGCCTGTTCCCTGATTTTTTACCAACGCAACAAAGGTCACTTTTTGTCCCGGTAACGGAAACGGCGGAACCATTTTCAAATTTGTAATCCTTAAATCAGGTTTTTGTGTTCCGGCAAGCATCGTAAAACTTCCTGTCGCTAAAATACTGTCCGATGCAGTGCCGACACGAACAGTTATTTGTCCCGGTTCTACGGAGTACATTGCTGTTGTTTCGTTAAAATAATACAATTCATCATTGGTGATGGTGAGAGTCACCGTTTTCTTTTCTCCCGGCGCTAGAGCAACACGTTGAAATCCCTTTAACTCTTTCTTTGCCATCGGAATTGATGAACTGTCATGGGTAAGATATAATTGAACAACTTCTTCGCCGCTGCGAGTACCGCTGTTTTTTACATCAACACTTATCGACACGGGATTACCGTACGGTGAAGGTGCGGGGATGACGAGATTGCTGTACTCAAATGTTGTGTAGCTCAATCCATGGCCGAAGGCAAATTCAGGAGTAAAATTCCTTCCATCGAACCAGCGGTAGCCACATCCATAATCGTCGGTGAAGTTATCATTCCACGCCGGGAGTTGATCGACAGTTGTTGGCATTGTGACCGGCATTCGCCCGCTTGGATTCACGTCGCCGAATAAAATATCGGCAAGCGCATTCCCTCCCTCTTGTCCCGGATAAAAAGCATAGATGAAACCACTGATATTATCAATGCATCGATGCACAGAACAGACACCGCCGCTGTATATTACGGCAATAACTTTTTTGTTCGCTTCCGCAAGCGCATTGATGAGGTCTTGTTGTTTTCCAGGAAGATCAGGCAAGTCGCCTTTACGATCCATTCCTTCACTTTCCTGGCTTGGATCAAGACCTCCGACAAAGATGACAACATCGGCCGCAGCAGCAACAATTCGTGCAGCAGCAAATCCGCTGGTATCGCTGTTGTTAATATCGCATCCCTTTAAGTAGGCAACTTTTGCACTGCCAATTTTTGACTCAATTCCTTGTCTTGGAGATATCGAATAGAATGGAGTAACGTATGCACTTCCTCCTCCGTCAATTTGTGCGACAGCTGCGCTCGGTCCAATCAGCAAAATCTTTGTTATAGAATCTTTTACCAGCGGAAGAATATTGTTTTTATTTTTCAGAAGAATGATTGACTTGCGTGCGGCATCCAAACATAGTTGCTGATGCTTTAAACTATTTACATCATCAGCATTTCCTTCCGGTTGATAGTCAAGAATGCCTGCGAGCATTTTCGTTCTCAGCACGCGGCGCACAGCCTGATCAAGCGTTGCTTGCGATACGGTTCCGTTCGCAACCAGTGTCGGAAGATTCTGCCCGTATAAATCTGAACCCATCTCAAGGTCGCATCCTGCAGTAATTGCTTTTTGCGGATCCCAAATAGAACCCCAATCCGACACAACATAAAATGGAAATCCCCAATAATTGCGAAGGATCGTTGTGAGGAGCGTTGTATTCTCGGCGCATTTTTCTCCATTGATAAGATTGTACGCATTCATCACACTGAACGCACCCCCTTCTTGCACGGCGGTACGGAATGTAAGACCATTCATTTCCGTGAGCGAACGAAGCGGCGCAATGATGTTGTTGGTGGTACGGCCGTTTTCGCGATGATTGGCGTTGTAATGTTTTATTGTTGCGATTGCCGGCGTGGATTGAACACCCTTCACCACGGCTGTCGTGGTTTGTGCATCCAGGTACGGATCTTCACCGCCGCTTTCCGCACTTCTTCCGTTACGCACATCGCGGCCAAGATCAAGACACGGTCCAAGTGCCTGACTTTTCCCTTTGCCGCGAAATTCTTTTCCCATCGCAACACCAATTCTGTGCGCCATTGAAGTATCCCACATTGCCGCCATTGCAATCCCTACGGGAAAACAAGTCGCAGAACCGTCACGAACACCGTGAGGTCCGTCCGCCATAATGAAACCGGGAATTTTAAGACGCGTGTTGTCGGCAGTGGTAAATCCGGTTTGCGGATGGAGCTGGTCTATCTTTTCCTGAACCGTCATTTGGTTCAGGATAGATGTAATGCGATCTTCAATCGTTTGAACTGTTTGAGAAATGGACACGGCGGAGGTGAAAATGAAAATAAATGGAAGCGAAAATATGTGTTTCATGGCACGTACTCCAGAAAAAAGCCACAGGAAGGATTTAACGTTAATTTAGAGTACGTAAATATTAGTTCAAATCAAAAATGCAGGGAGTGTCTTATTTGATTATAAAAAACTCGTCATGCTGACGAATGTCAGCATCTGTAGTTGTTTTGGATGCCGAAACAAGTTCGGCATGACATCTCTTGTTATTGCAATGACATCGCGTTGTTCTACCCGCGGGTAAATTCTATGGTGCGGGGAAGCAGAAATGGAAATGCGGCGAGCACCGATATGCTGATTTTCTTTCCAATATCCGAAAGCAGAACTTGCTGCACCTGTTGGGCAATGCGGAGCCGACGGCGAAAACTCGACGTCCAATTAATGGTATAGAGATCACCTAATGCCTGAGCGTCGAGATTTTTTTTCCTTCCTTCCTCCAGCACCGATGCAATGATATGCGCACTTTGCATCGCCATACCAATACCATCCCCGGCGAGTGGAGCGATGATGCGGGCGGCATCGCCAATCATAAAAATTCCGCTCTCAACGAGATTTCTGTTTCCAAAAAAAATATTCCCCGTGCCGTAAATTGGAAACGTGTCAATCATCGATTCAAAATCAGGTGTCACGATATCTGCAAAATACGAATTGGATGAAAGCAGCTCGTTCAATCGTACGCGCGGAGGAACATCCTTCTCCGACCGCCGTTCAAGAAAACAGACTGTTGCCGTGTCATCATTCACAATGTTAACGCCGCAGTACAGCTTATGAGCGGTGAACATTTGAATTTCATCTTCGGGGAATTGTTTCAAATATTTTTTGGGGACATGAAATTTTATTCCGTTCAGGTGAGATTTTTCCGACACAAAATTCCGCTGAAGACTTTTATCCAGCACATTTTGTTTTCCATAAGCGCCAATGACATTCGTCGCCGTGATATTTTTCTTTCCTATTTCATCCGTAAGGACAAGCGAAAAGCCAGACGTATTTCGTTGAATGAGTTCAACCGTTGCAGGCTGGAATAGCACTGCTCCGGCAGTACGTGCACTCTCCAATAAAAACTTGTCGAATGTTCCGCGCCGTAATCCATACCCGGTAAATGATAACTCGGAAGCGAACGATTGCCAGTGTTCGGATGAGTACCGAAATGACTTTAATGGATGTGGCTGGAGATTTAGGAATTGCTGCGTAATCCCCAGTTCATCAAGAATTTGAACAACCTCACGCGATAAAAATTCTCCGCACAAGGTTTCTCTTGGAAAAGATTTTTTTTCAATCACGCATGTTCGAAATCCCATCCGTGCACAGAACATTGCCGCCGTCGATCCCGCCGGACCGCCTCCTACAATTGCAATATCAAATTGAGTTTCATTCATTATTTTTTGTAATGCACACTAACCACCGAAACGCCCACGTCCGTTGAATCGTAAATGATGATGAAGGAAGCATTGAGCAAACACGAACAAGCTCGCTTCGTGTAAAACCCCGGCGAACGGAGAGAGGGCCGTCGTTCCGCACCATAGCACTCTTTGAAAACAACCGCGTCAACAGGATGATGCCGATATACGAAATAACTGTTCTGCGAAGATCGTTGATAACAATTCCGACACGTGCAATCCGCAGTAAAGACGGAAGAATATCTTTCAGTTCATCATCGGTAAAATGATGAAGGAAGAGAGAGACGTGAACGACATCAAACGATCCCTCTTTAAAAGGAAGAGCATGGACAGTTCCATTCACAACATCAACCGTCGGAACAATTTTACAGGAATATTCGCACGCCCGCAAATTCAGATCGAGCGACGTAATCTTCACATCGCGTCGAAGTGACTCTAATGCTCGTGCAACATCTGATCCTCCTGCACCTACATCTAAGATAGAAATCATTTCTCGCGGCGCAAGTTTACGCGCCATTGTTTTTACCCCTTTTCGCGAGGTTGCATTTCCGCCAAGCCATTTGTTAATCACCGTAAGTTCGCGCAGTGCATCATCCATCCGTTCATCATTGATCAACACATCGTCCATAATTTCTTTTTGTACGCTGCGCGAAAATATCATTCCACACCTTTCAAGAACGCCACTTCCATTGTCAAGCCGGGACCGAAAGCAACGGCGCACACATACTCATCGTTCTTTACTTTTCGTGTTTCAAGAAGCTCTTTCATGACAAACAAAATGGAAGCAGAGGACATGTTGCCATAATTTTTTAAAATGGTTCGTGACGGCATCATCTCTTCTTCGTTTAGCTGCAATCCATTTTGCAGCGCATCTAAAATTGCTCTGCCGCCAGGATGCAATACCCAGTGGTGCACCGAACGGAAGTCGATGTTGTGACGTGCAAAGAGTGCACGCAAAACCGGAATCGCTTTTTCAGAAATGATGGTCGGTAATTCCGACGAGAGCATCATTTCAAAACCGGTATTACCGATTTTCCACCCCATATACTCTGCGGAATTTGGAAACAGATGAGAATGTGTGCTCACCAATTGCAGGCGTCGTTTGTAACGTGCGGAATTGGAAAACAATGCCGCGGCACAGCCATCGGCAAAAATCATATTGGCAAGAATGTTGTCGCGCGTCGGTTCAGTTTGAAGATGCAAGGAGCAAAGTTCAACGGCAATCAGCAGCGTGGTGCTCTGTTCATCACTCGCAGAGCGTAAAGCTTCCAGCACAGAAGTGCATCCCACCAACGCGGCGGCACACCCCATGAATCCGATATGCGTGCGTTGAGTTGAATCAGGCAGATGAAATTCGTTCATCACATAGTAATCAAGACCGGGCGCAAAAAAACCCGTGCATGAAACGGTAATCAAGCGTTTAATAGTTGAAGGATCGGTACTGGTTTCTGCCAGCAGGCGCGAAACAGCATCGTGCGCCAACACTTTTGTCCAGTGTTCATACTCATTCATGCGTGACTTCGTATCCGGTGTAACAGCACCAGCATCGGTCGAGTAAAATTTTTTGGACGGAATCGCTTCGGCATCGGGGACGACGACGTATCGAGATTCAATACCGGAATGATGCGACGCCGCATCGATCAATCTGCCAATAGCAGGGCGAATGGCCATGCGTGTTTTAAGTTCTTCCGTGGCTTTTGCCTGGGTTACTTTGTACGGCGGAGATGCGGTGGTAATATGGATGAGCACTCTTCTTTTTCCTTCCGATGGTTGTCTCTATTCACAACATATCTCTCACTTCGTTAGTTTCATACTGAAAAGATTCTTCTTTATACATGGTAGCAAATTTTCTTCTGAAATTTTCAATAATAATCGTATCTTCTTAAGTACATCTTTTTCTTCACACAACAATGAAAGAATCGTCATGAAACAACTCCTCATCGCTTCGATGTGCCTTGCACTTCTGGCGTGCAACAGTCAAACAGGAAAAAAAGCAAATCTTAAAACTGACCGCGACAGCATCAGCTACAGCATTGGATTGGACATTGGGACCACATTGCAACGACAGGATATTGCCATTGAACCGGATGCATTCGTTCAAGGAATAAAAGATGCCGCTGATTCTTCATCCAAAAAATTAATGACCGAAGAACAGATCAGAACCACCATGATGGCATTCCAGCAAAAGATGATGGAAAAAGCTCAAGCAAAAATGCAAGAGCGCTCTGCGAAAGCAAAGAAAGAAGGAGAAGCATTTCTTGCCGCTAATAAAACTAAACCGGGAGTCGTCACCACTGCCAGCGGTTTGCAGTATAGAGTTGTGTCGGCGGCCAACGGCAAGAAACCAAAAGCGTCGGACAAAGTAAAAGTGCATTACCGCGGAACGCTGGTTGACGGAACTGAATTTGATAATTCGTACAAACGCGGCGAAGCCATTGTGCTACCGGTCAGCGGCGTTATTCCGGGCTGGACGGAAGCATTGCAATTGATGCCGGTGGGATCGAAGTGGCAGGTGTTTGTTCCGGCAGCGCTCGGCTACGGCGATCGTCCGGCAGGATCCATTCCTCCAGGTTCGGTTTTGATTTTTGAAGTTGAATTATTGGGAATTGAAAAATAATTTTCCGGAAAGATATTGAGCATTGCAATAAACATCCCGCCTTTCAGCGGGATGTTTTGTTTTGAAGGATAACCATCCTCATCTCAAATAGCGAGGTAGGCGTCATGCCAGCGTACTCTGGCATCCAGTTTCTGGATTCCGGCCTTCGCCGGAATGACAACACAAGGGTCGGAGTAGTAGACTCAATACAGAATAATCCATTAGCTTTCTAGCCAAAGACATTTCATTTCAGATTTTGTATATTGGCAAAGATCAAATTCACTACTATGGAGCCATTTATGAAAGCTATGCTGTTGTTTTCTTTTGTCACACTGATGTTGAGTGTGTTTGCCTCGGCACAAAAAAAACCGATCGATGTTCACACTCTTGCCAACATCGATGAAGTCGTTGTCACACATCTCAATCTAGACCTGTCAGTTAATTTTGACACAAAGATTTTGTCCGGCAGTGCGACTCTTTCTCTCAATCAGAAAAAGAAAACACACAAGCTCGTTTTAGATACAAAAGAGTTGACCATCGAGAAAGTTACGCTCGATGAGAAAAATACTCCGGCTCAATTTACCCTCGGTGAAGAAGTAAAATATCTCGGCAAACCACTAATAATTTCTATCACACCAAAAACAAAGTCGGTAACGGTGCATTACCATACATCGCCAACTGCTTCCGCTTTGCAATGGCTCGAACCTTCGCAGACCGCTGGAAAACAAAAACCATTTTTGTTTACTCAGTCCGAAGCAATCCTTGCACGCACGTGGGTTCCGTGTCAGGACGGTCCAGGCGTACGCATGACCTACTCGGCAACAATTCATACACCCACAGATTTGATGGCTGTGATGAGCGCCGCCGGAAATTCCGAAACCAAAACGAGCGACGGTGTCTATCATTTTGAAATGAATCAGCCGATCCCTTCATATTTGCTCGCGCTAAGCGTCGGCGATTTAGAATTTCGATCATTAGGGAAACGGAGCGGTGTGTATGCCGAACCATCGGTAGTAGATAAAGCGGCGTACGAGTTTGTGGACATTGAAAAAATGATTTCTGCGGCGGAAGAATTATACGGGCCGTACCGATGGGAACGATACGATGTCCTGGTGCTTCCTCCAAGTTTTCCTTTCGGCGGAATGGAAAATCCGCGGCTCACATTTGCCACTCCGACAATTTTAGCCGGAGATCGTTCGCTTGTCTCCCTTGTCGCTCATGAACTGGCACACTCGTGGTCCGGCAACCTAGTCACCAATGCATCGTGGAATGATTTCTGGCTCAACGAAGGCTTCACGGTGTATTTTGAACAACGCATCATAGAAAAATTATACGGCAGAGACTATTCCGAAATGCTCGCTGTTCTCACGTTGAAAGAGCTTCAAAAAGAAGTAGCCAACCTTGGAGCAATCAGCGATGATACAAAACTGAAACTTGATCTGATAAACCGAGACCCTGATGACGGCATGACCAACATCGCCTACAATAAAGGATATTTCTTCCTGCGCTTATGCGAAGAGACGTTCGGGCGTGAAGAATGGGATAATTTCTTAAAGAAATATTTTGCGGAAAATGCTTTCACATCAATGACGACAGAAAAATTTCTTGCCTATTTGAATAAAAATCTTTTAAGTAAGGATAAATCTCTCAAAGATAAACTGAACATCAACGCGTGGGTGTACACCGCAGGCATCCCAGAAAATTGTCCGCAGCCGGTATCAAACGAGTTTAATAAAGTCACCGCGCAGTTTGATGCGTGGCAGAAAGGCACACCCGCGTCGCAATTGAATACGCAGGGTTGGACAACTCATCACTGGCTCTATTTCCTTCGCAATCTGCCGGATTCTTTGCAGCTTGAAAAACTTATTGAACTTGACTACGCTTTCTATTTTACAAAATCCGGCAATTCCGAAATTTTGGGCGAATGGTTCCTGCACTGCATCAAAGCAAAATATGAGACTGCCTACGGAGCAATGGGACGATTTTTAATGAATGCCGGACGGCGAAAATTCTTGAAGCCGATTTACACGGAGCTAGCAAAAACTCCCGAAGGCAAAGCATGGGCAAAGGAAGTGTACGAGAAAGCGCGTCCGGGATATCACTCTGTAAGCTTCAATACAATCGATGGAATTTTGAAATAATTTATTCTTTTTTAGATTCAATACTCGAATGTGTGTGTCGTCATTCCGGCGAAAGCCGGAATCCATGCGATGGATGCCAGCATACGCTGGCATGACAACTACCTTGCCGCTTGTGATACGGATCTTCATTTAAATGGATCCCATTTTTTAAGGTGGGCTCCATTTTCATACTTATGAAAAATTTTTTCATCACTCTTATTATTTTTCTTGCATCCTGCACCAACCAATCAAAACAATCGGCCTCGAATTCTCAACCGGATACACTTCAGACACAGCCAAAAAATCAGTGGATCGAACGCACATATCTCATCCAGAAAAGATTTTACGAAGTGTACACAGCCGGATGGGAAGGCGCGAATGGAGCCATTGGCGATGCTTACCTTTTTCGCGCAACGCATGATTCTTCTATCCTGACTCGTTATGAAAATCAGTTCGATTTAAAACAACTGAATAACGGTACGTGGGTCGACGACCGTGCGTGGATTTGTCTTGCCGAATATTATTGGTGGGAGTTTTCCGGCAGGAAGAATTCTGCTTGGATCAACGATGCAAAACAGCGATACACGGAAGCCCGCACTGAAGGAAGGCTGTCACATCACGAAGGATTTTGGAGCTGGTACAATTATCCGCCGCACTGGAATGTGAACGAGCAAATTATCACCAACAGCAACATGAATCAATTAGTAGGTGTTGCGTGCAAATTGTTTGAAGCAACCGGCGACAAACGATTCCTCGATGATGCACTTCTTGTATGGGAAGGCGATCGCAATGTTCCTGGCGTGGAAAAAACATTTTACCGCGGTAACGGAATCTGGGAAGGAAAAGGGGGACGCGCGGCATTCGGCAAACAGCTCCCGTGGGAATCGGCAAGTTATCTGTCTGTTCTTGCAGCTCTTTATAAAGCGACCGGAAATGAAAAGTATAAAACTATTGCTGTTGCTTCGGCAAAACATATTCTCGATCCTAAAACCAAATGGATTGATTCAGCGGATTGTTATCAAATCCACATGGATGGCAACGGCGCATTTGTGCATTTCCTTTTAGATGCGTACGAAATTGCACCGAAGGAATTGAGCGATGTTCCGACAAAGATTGAAAAAATGCTTGATCATGTCTGGACAAATAATCACGGACATGCTCTCGTTATTTTGCACAGAGAATACGATCACGGTATTCGCAACGGATGGAATCCGAACGGCGGCGAAGATGGATACAATGTTGATGAAGTCGGGACCGTGCATGCGCAATCGCAGGCACTGAGAGCATTTGGCGTGTTCGCGTATTTTCACAACCTCGCCACTGACCGTAAAGAAAATAAATAGTAAAGCCTCTGCCAGATTTCGCCGACAGAGGCTTTTGGATTTTATTTCATCAGGATCATTTTCTTCGTTTCAACAAAATTTCCTGCGGTCAGTTTGTAGAAATATATTCCGCTCGATACATCTTTCGTATTCCACTGCATTTCCTTCTACCCCGCAGTTTGTTCTTTACTTTTGTAGGCACGGATGATAATCCGTGCCTTAGGGACGGTGATGACACAGTCCCTACATTTTTTTATTTCACTACTAACATTTTCTTCGTTTCAACAAAATTTCCCGCCTGTATTCGATAGAAATAAACACCGCTTGGTAATTGGCGTCCATTAAATTGCACAAAATAATTTCCCGTTAATTTCTTTTCATTCACCAATGTTGCCACTTCGCGCCCAAGCAGATCGAATATTTTCAGCGTCACAAATGATTGTTTCGGAATTTGATATTCGATTGTTGTCGTTGGGTTGAAAGGGTTGGGATAGTTTTGCGAGAGATGGAATACATCAGGGGCAATATGTTGTGCCTCTAACGGGGCATGTGTAGAAGTCACTTTGTAGAGGTCCTTCAGTCGCATGATCCTTTTATATGCTTCATTAACGCGCGCCATTGCGATTCTTCCCTGCAGTACCTCTGCTTCCAGAGTGTCGATGATCAACCGGACAAGCGAACAGTTATTGACAATGCTGCCAACATACAGCAAGATATCATCACCGGCATTGAGAGCCAGCCTTGCCGCTTTCCCATACCCATAGCGTGTTGTGGACATCTGAAATAGGTCGTCGGTAATAACGACACCATCATAGCCGAGGGAGTCACGCAACAAACCCTGCACAGCTGCGGGGGAGAGTGACATGAGATAGACGCTGTCGATCTGCCGGATGAAATTGTGTCCTACCATGATCATGTCGACGCGTGTGCTGTCCAGAAGTACGCGATACGGGATTAGATCAGTTGATTTCCCAGCTCCTGGAAAATGCTTGAGGGTTGTCATGATGTTCGCGTTGTGGAATCCGTCGATGAATGTTTGTGCATGTGCCGTGACAACCATCGGATCAGTAGAATAGAGGCGCTCATAATACATCCCAGAAGTGTATGGGAATGCAGCCACGTCAACCACGGGAGCAAGATTTAGATTGAAACCGCACTGCTTCATCCACGAGGCCATCAACTCTGCTTGTGCATATGTTGAATCAGGCGATTGGAAGACCATACCGAGGGTGTAGGCTGAATAGGTCGAGGTAAAACCATTGCGAGCATCCAGCCGTGCTACTCGCCCTCCTTCTTGATCCGCGCAAATAAACGGGGGTGTCATGGCCACACTTCGAATCTCGGATATGAGCTGTTGAATCTGAGCGGGGGACACCAGATTGCCGTTGACATACGAAAGAATAACTCCGCCAATGTTTTGCACTGCAAGATCTGCAAAGACAGAGTCACTAACAATCGGGCCAGTGAATCCGACGATAAACAGTTGTCCAAGTTTTTTGCGAAGTGCTTCGTCAGAAGATGCAAAGCTGTGACAAATAACCAACAGAATAAAGAAGAGACGCACCATGCTTGTCTTCATGATACACTCCGCCTTTTGTACGTTTTCATTTATCGCATTTCTTTGACGAATTGCGAAAGAATATTTTATTTCATTAGTATCATTTTTTTTACATCAGAAAAACTTTCTGTTTGCATTCGATAAAAATAAATGCCGCTTGATAAAACTTTTGCATTCCACTGCACAGAATAATTTCCAGCCGATTTCTTTTCATTCACCAACGTTGCCACCCCGCGTCCAAGTAGATCGTACACCTTTAATGTCACAAAACTGTTCACTGGTAACTGATAACTGATCACAGTTGTCGGATTGAATGGATTGGGGTAGTTTTGTGAGAGAGCAAATGATTCAGGTATAACTAGTTTTTTACGATGAACTATTTCAGGGGTAGTAATCGCAGAATCGATAGCAAGCCCAATGCTTTGTACTACTTTTGTACCACCGATGCTACCGGTGTAATACAACAAGTAACGACCGTCTGGACGTCGCACAATCATTGGCCAAATAGTCCATGAGGCATCCCACATTCCCGCATCTGCTCTTAGTATTGGATTGTCGGCATAGGTCGTCCAACTGAATCCGCCGTCAGTTGAACTTGCGTACCCTATGCAGTATGGTGATGGCGTCCAATTGCCGTACCACATCTCATAGAACTCACCATTTTTGAGTACGGTACCAGGATATTGGCTGTATTGATCCCATGCACCCGTTCTTCCACCACCCAGAACAGGATTCCCAGAATTATATCGAGTCCAATGAATTGAATCAGGGGAAGTTGCAAGACAAGTCATATATGAACTTGTAGATGATTTTCCCCAATAAAACATTTTGAGTACTGTATCTTCTTTAACAACCGGACCAACTCCACCCAATTCAACGTCCCAACTTCCTACTGATCCCGGTCCATAAACGGCGGTCGGATGTTTTGTCCATTTTATCCCATCGTCCGAGTAAGCGTAGCCGATTTTTGTAACGCCGGAATTAATTCCATCATACCACATGTGAAACTTGCCAGAGCAAAAAAGCACATTGCAACCATACAGAGCTGCATCAAAATTACCAACGGCACCAGGTACTAGGACAGGATTATTAGCATACTTCGTCCATGCAACACCATCATCTGAATACGCGTATCCAATTGATACAACAGCACCTTTCACTCCCGGATACCACATATGATATTTTGAATTGTGATACATTACTGATCCACTTGTAACTCCGTCTGCATCCCATGATCCAGCTGGCCCGGCAGTGAGTACAGGGTTGCCTGCATATTTTTTGAATTGCCATTGACGTGGTTCATACTTGTAGATCTTTCCATTCCGTGTTACGAGCCAACCGAACAATGAACCGCTCTCCTTCCTCATGTCGATCCCATAGATGATGGGAGAAGGAAGAGTTGTTTTCCGCGCAGCGGGGAGTCCGAGTACAAGCGGATCACTGGCATTGATTTCATACACGTTAGATGAATCCACCATCCAAAATATTCCTCCAGGCACAGATGAAACGGCGTACGAGGTTCTAACCCCCGTTCGTTGGAAGACAGTAATCCATGTTTGCCCGCCATCAGTTGTACGGTCGCTTCCAAATTTATTTGTGCTGATTGACTCCCAGGTTAATAATCCTTGCAACGAGTCCGCGAAGGTGATGTTTCGGGCACCAAAATGCGGAAATATGATACGGCTCCAGGTTTTACCTCCATCACTGGTTCGACGAATCCAATATGTGGGAGCTGCCGGTACCTCTACTGTTACGAACCAAATGTGGTTGGTGTCAGTCACAGCCATTGATTCATAAATACCTAACTCAGCGGACTGAGGAGTATTGTTCGTGACAGCAGGTTCTGTAGAGATGTGGTTCCAATGTGCTCCTCCATCGCGTGTTCTGATAACTGTCAGTGTCGAATCTCCAGGCGTTGGATCACCGAATGCAAAACCGTTCAATGGATCGGACATTCGCATGTCTTCAATTTGGCCGCCGATCTGTTGAAAAACAATTTGCCACGATGAACCTCCATCCGTCGTGCGATAGATCCACGTGGTATCGGAAGATACCCGAGGAAGATCCAAATTGATTCCTTTAGTAAAGGATACAAAAGCAGTATTGGCGTCGATGGCACATATAAAATACAATGGCTCTGCCCCGAACACTCCGCCATCAACCTTCGTCCAAGTCGAACCATTGACACAGCGTACTACTGTTCCTCCATTCCCGCAGGCCCAGGCAACGTTTTGGTTTACCACCTTGACCATAATTAGTGACTGGGTTGCGGGAGATACTTGGCTTGTCCACACACCTTGTGCATTAACAATTTGTACAACCAAAACAAACACAAATATGAAAATGACGGAGCTTATAGAATGCTTTTGTAGGAATGTTGACTTCATAGAAGTACCCTCCTTTTTAAATAATTGAAGAATACGTCGACCCATTTTTGCATCGCACGGTCTTCACTAGTTGCAAAAGAATATTCTATTTCATCAAAATCATTTTTTCGCTTCGGAAAAACTTTCCGTTTGCATTCGGTAAAAATAAATACCGCTTGGTAAATGGTGCGCATTAAATTGCACGGAATAATTTCTCGCATCCTTCTTTTCATTCACCAGCGTTGCCACGTTGCGTCAGTGATTGGTCAAATACTTTTAGCGATATCAAATAATGACGGCCTCTAGTGAAAAGAGTCGTGGAAAGACGACTAAGGGATAAATCTATCTTG
>JAQUOA010000005.1:15824-33227 GCA_028749215.1 Bacteroidota bacterium | reverse complement strand
ATTGCGCTGCTTTAAACAGCGCAATGTTGCTATTTGATAATGCCAAGATGGATATGGGACACAAAACAATTTTCAATAATTGAGCTCTTTTATATTTAGGTTATGAAAAAGCGTGCACAATGATTTCGGTCAGTTCATTTTTAACTATATTTGATGGATTAAAATTTTCGGAACAGAAAATGCCGGTTCTTTTTGTAGGACACGGTAATCCGATGAATGCAATCGAAAAGAATGAATTCCATAATTCTTGGATTGAATTGGGGAAACGATTGCCGATGCCTAAAGCTATTCTCACCGTTTCTGCGCATTGGTTGACGCATGGTGTGACGAAGGTGACGGCAATGAAGCGTCCACAAACTATTCACGATTTTGGCGGATTTCCTCAGGAATTATATGCACAACAATATCCAGCGCCTGGAGCGCCTGCTTTAGCAGGGGAAACTGAAAAGCTTATTCATAAAGTTAAAGTTGAATTGGACTATGAATGGGGATTAGATCATGGAACATGGTCATTTTTGCTTCCAATGTATCCGCAGGCAGAAATTCCTGTTTATCAATTAAGCATTGATTATACCCAAGATCCACAATTTCACTATGACCTGGCAAAAGAATTACGTGAGTTACGATATAAGGGTGTGCTGATTATCGGAAGCGGAAATATTGTGCATAACTTACGGACTATTAATTTTTCCGGTAAGCCGTACGATTGGGCTGTTGAATTCGATGAAAAAATAAAACAACTTGTACTTGATAAGAATCATTCTCCTATCATTAACTATAAGACCATTGGAGATTCGGCAAAGCTTGCTGTGCCGACAAACGATCACTATCTTCCATTGTTGTACTCAATTGCTTTGCAGGAGAAAAATGAACATGGAACGTTCTTTAATGAACAGACTGACTTAGGATCTGTTTCCATGCGGTCATTGATAATTCATTAAGATGACCAACTAAATGGAAACCACTTTTGCGCATACAATAAAGTTGTTGATAATCCGTCTTTATTGGTAATCGCTAATTTATAAGAGAGAGAACCGATGACCATGTTTATGGTGGAAACGCGTTTGCCAATAGCGCCCGGAACTGAATTTTTTTCTTTAATACCGGCACAGCGGCTGAAAGTTGCAGAATTAATGACAAGGAAGAAAATTGTCAGTTACACACTTTCTGCAGATCGATCAAAACTTTGGATTGTCATGAACGGCGAGTCTGAAGAGGAAGCACGCAGAATTCTCGCCGAACAACCAATGGATAAATATTTCTATTACACGTTTCACGAATTGATGTTTCACGAAATGGCGGGGGCGATGTTTCCCAGCGTATCCTTAAACTGATGATTGCTCTATGATTAAATGAATACTCTGAAATATGCTAAGATTTATTAAGTCCGATAAAATCGGACTTTTTTGTTTAGGAAATTAGTTGTATTTTCTTAAAAATAAGAAAACAATTAATGCCTCTTTCCGTTGAAACTTATATACAGGTTTTTCACTCACTGCATGATTTTGCTTTTCTTGTTGATCATTCCTCAAAAGTCATTGATGTCAATTCTAAGGTCCGCCAGCGGGAATTTTCGCACACACATCTCTTTGAATGTTTTGACGACGAAGGAAAAGCACATTTCAACAAAGCATTACAGAATTCATCCCAAACCTTTCGGTGCGATTTTTTCTTTTCTTCCAATGATCACTTTTTTACAGAGGTGACCATCACCCCTTTGAACACAGATTCTCTTCAACTATTTCTTGTCGTGGCAAAAGATATTACAGTACAACATGACAAAGAACTAGAACTGCTTCGGTTTTCGGAGGTCATACACCGCACAGTGAATCCTATTCAAATTACAAATACCGAAGGGAAAATTATTTATGTGAATCCGGCGTATGTGGCAATCAGCGGATATACGCGGGAAGAATTGATTGGAATGAATCCAAATATTATTAAAAGCGGAAAACACGGAAAAGAGTTCTGGAAAAAGGTGTGGTCAAAAATTCTTTCAGGCGAACAGTGGGTTGGGCAGGTGCAGAACCGTCGAAAGGATGGACAGTTATTTCATAGTGAAGTGGTCATTTCTCCTA
Source organism: Bacteroidota bacterium (assembly GCA_028749215.1). Classification (GTDB taxonomy): domain Bacteria; phylum Bacteroidota; class Ignavibacteria; order UBA10030; family UBA8401; genus JAQUOA01. The sequence continues at coordinate 31,149 of JAQUOA010000005.1, read as the reverse complement.
TCATCGCCGAAGATAAAAAAGTAATCGGTTTTCTTGGTGCGCACAGAGATATTACGGAGCAAAAAATTTTAGAGCAGCAGCTTGTGCGATCTCAGAAAATGGAAACTTTTGGAACACTTGCGGCAGGTATAGCACATGAGGTGGGGAACCCCCTGACATCAATTTCTTCATTGGTGCAGATTTTACAACGTTCAACTAATGATGAATTTTTTAAGGATAAACTGGAGCTGGTAAAAAATCAAATCAATCGAATCACAAAAATTATTCGCGAGCTGGTTGATTTTTCACGCCCCTCACTGCACATAGAAAAAGATGTGAACGTCAATGATGTCGTGAAAGAAGCTCTTAATATTGTGCAGTACGGCAAAAAAGTCCGGAACATTAAATTTAATATTCAGCTGCAAAGCGATATTCCAGAGGTCTCTGTCGTCGCAGATCAACTGGTGCAGGTGTTTCTTAATATCTTAATGAATGCTGTTGATGCCTGTGAAGGAGAAAACTGCACCATTTCCGTTGCCACCCGGCAAAAAGGCGATAGTGTGGAAATTATTATGGAAGATACTGGAACAGGGATCGCTGAAGAGCAGCTTTCAAAAATATTTGATCCATTTTTTACGACCAAAGAAGCAGGACGAGGTACCGGACTTGGTTTGTGGGTGAGCTTGGGAATCATTAAAAATTTTGACGGCGATATCCATGTGGAAAGCGAACTAGGACAAGGGACAACATTTATTGTATCATTACCGATGAAAGGTGCACGCAATGGCTGAAAAAATTCTTGTTGTTGACGATGAGGAAATTATCCGAGAATCAATTGCCATGATTCTCGAAAAAGAAGGTTATGAAGTTGACAAAGCGGAAAACGGCGGGGTTGCCTTTGATAAAGTTTCCACAACATCGTATGACCTTGTCATCAGCGATATCGAAATGCCGGTGATGCGCGGCGTTGAGCTGCTGGAAAAAATCACTCTTCGATCGCCCCAGACATTTGTCATTATTATCACGGCATATGCGTCGGTGGAAACCGCTATTAATGCACTGCGCAAAGGTGCGTATGACTACATTCTTAAACCGATTGAATTCGATGATCTGTTGTTCCGAGTAAAAAAATTGTTTGATCACAAAAGTGTGATGCTGGAAAATGCGCTCTTACGCCAGGAAGTAAATCGGAAATATGATTTTCACAACATCATCGGCAAAAGTGACGCAATGCAGAAAGTTTTTTCAACGATTCAAAAAGTATCAACGAGCGATGGCACGGTATTGGTGTCAGGATCCAGTGGAACAGGAAAAGAACTTGTGGCGAGGGCAATTCACTTTCACAGCAATCGAAAAAACAAACGTTTTGTTGCAATCAATTGCGGCGCCATTGTGGAAACGCTGTTTGAAAGCGAATTATTCGGCCACAAAAAAGGATCATTTACCGGTGCTGTGAGCGACAAGGATGGATCATTCAAAGTTGCGCACAATGGAACATTATTTCTTGATGAAATCAGTGAAATGCCGTTTCAAATGCAGGTGAAATTGCTGAGGGCGCTCGAACAGCATGAAATTTACCCCGTCGGCAGTAACGATCCGGTTATCATCGATGTTCGAATTATTGCTGCTACGAATCGTAATCTGAAGGAAGAAATTGCCAAAGGAAAATTTCGAGAAGATTTGTACTACCGGCTTAATGTTGTTGAAATTCACCTCCCGGAATTGAAAGAACGAATTGATGACATTCCTTTGCTGGTGAATAATTTTATCGCCGATCTAAGAAAAGAGATGGGAAAGAATATCAAAGGAATTACGAACCAAGCCATGAATGCCTTGATACGTCATCAATGGAAAGGTCAGGTACGAGAATTACAAAATGTTGTTGAGCGGGCAATGATCTTTTGTGATACGGAGTATATCGACGTCCCGCATTTCCCGGATGATATTCAACGCCTTGTCGATGCTTCGTCACCATCGTCTCCTGTTGATACGCTGAGTCTAAAAGACGCAGTAAGAAATTTTGAGCGCCAATACATTGAATCACGACTGCACGATAAGAATGCCGATAAAGAAAGAGTGGCCGAAGAGCTGGGGCTGAGTTTGTCTACTCTGTACAGAAAAATGGAAGAGTTACATATTCCGTTAAAGAATAAATGAGTATGATTCAAATGTAATACTAACATTGTGTGTTACAATCCAACTACTTAATAATCTGAAAAGTGAGTTTAAAAAATATCATGGAATATCCTTTGCATGTAAAGCATAACCGCATTAAACAGTGGGTGAATGAAATTGCCGGATTGACCAAACCCGATACTATCCATTGGTGTGATGGTTCTCAAAAAGAAAACGATGAGTTGTGCGAAGTAATGGTTCAGTCTGGCACATTCACGCGTCTTAATCCGCAGAAGCGCCCGAACAGTTATTTGGCATTATCTGATCCATCGGATGTTGCCCGTGTAGAGGAACGGACTTTTATTTGCAGCAAAAATCGAAATGATGCCGGCCCGACAAATAACTGGGTCAATCCGTTAGAAATGAAGAAGACGCTGAATACATTATTTGACGGATGTATGAAGGGACGAACAATGTATGTTGTTCCATTTAGCATGGGACCACTTGGATCAAAAATTTCACACGTCGGAATTGAAGTTACTGATTCGCCTTACGTCGTCGTTAACATGCGCATCATGACACGAATGGGCAAACCAGTCTATGACATTCTTGGTGACGATGGGGAATTTGTTCCGTGTGTTCATTCGGTTGGATTACCGCTTTCAAAAGGACAAAAGGATGTTACTTGGCCTTGCAACAAAGATCATAAATATATTGTTCATTTTCCGGAAGAACGAAGCATTTGGTCATTTGGGAGCGGGTATGGCGGCAATGCGTTGCTTGGAAAAAAATGCTTTGCGTTACGTATCGCTTCGGTGATGGCACGCGATGAAGGGTGGCTTGCAGAGCACATGCTGATTCTGGGAGTCGAGTCTCCGAAAGGTGAAAAGACGTACGTGACGGCTGCATTCCCGAGTGCGTGCGGAAAAACAAATTTCGCAATGCTTATCCCTCCAAAAGCTTTAAATGGATGGAAAGTAACAACGGTTGGTGACGACATTGCATGGATAAAACCGGGAAGCGACGGAAGGTTATACGCCATCAATCCTGAAGCAGGATATTTTGGTGTTGCTCCGGGGACATCCGAAGTTACGAATCCCAATGCCATGGGAACCATGAAGAAAAATTCTATCTTCACCAACGTTGCACTAACGCCGGATGGAGATGTGTGGTGGGAAGGAATGACTAAAACTCCGCCGCCTCATTTAATTGACTGGCAGGGAAAGGAATGGACGCCGGATTGTGGAAGAAAAGCTGCACATCCGAATGCACGATTTACTGCGCCTGCCTATCAATGTCCTTCCATCGACAACAATTGGGAAAATCCCGAAGGCGTCCCAATCAGCGCATTTATTTTCGGCGGGCGACGCACAAACACAATCCCATTGGTTGCAGAAGCGTTCAATTGGAACTTTGGAGTCTATATGGCGGCAACCATGGGATCTGAAACAACAGCGGCGGCTGTTGGTGCAACAGGAGAAGTCCGGCGCGATCCAATGGCGATGCTTCCATTTTGCGGATACCATATGGCAGACTATTTTAACCATTGGCTGAACATTGGAAGACAGATTAAAAATCCTCCACGAATTTTCAGTGTCAACTGGTTTCGAAAAGATCTTGAAGGAAATTTTTTGTGGCCCGGTTTTGGTGAAAACATGCGCATGCTGAAATGGATTGTCGAACGTGTTCATGGCAATGCTTCTGCTGGCGAAAGCCCTCTTGGCTGGATGCCTCGCTATGACGACATTGATTGGACAGGTTCTCAAGATATGTCATCAAAACAATTTTATGATTTGATGTCTATTGATCGTGAATTATGGAAAGAAGAAATTCTTTTGCACGAAGGATTATTTATTAAATTATTCGATCGACTTCCTAAAGAATTTGGTCTTATGCGTGATATGCTTCTTTCTCAACTCTGGCGTTCTCCGGAAAGATAAGTGCCTACACACAATCCGATTTATATGGAGCCAAGAATTGAAAAAATATCTGAGAAGAAGCTAATTGGGAAAAGACTTAAAATGACTCTGTCTAATGACAGAACTTCTGAGTTATGGCAAAGCTTTATGCCTGACAGAAAAGAAATAAAGAACAATCTATCAGCCGATTTATTTTGTTTGCAGATTTTTGATGAGTTTTTTGATTTTAAGGATTTCAATCAAGATACAGAATTTGAAAAATGGGCAGCTGTAGAAGTTTCAGACTTTAACAAAATTCCCGTGGAGATGAAAACACGAACCTTAAAAGGTGGTATGTATGCTGTTTTCATCCACAAAGGATTAGCAAGTGACTTCCATAAGACTTTTCAATTTATCTTTAGTTCCTGGCTACCAAAGTCAGAATATGAATTGGATCAAAGAGAACATTTTGAGCTATTAGGGGATAAATATAAAAACAATGACCCAAGTTCAGAAGAAGAAGTGTGGATACCAATAAAAAGAAAAGAATAGCATGTGCAAATAGAATTCACCCAATCAATTTAGAACCTAAAATCCCGACATTTTTCGTTGGGATTTTCATTTTGCACAGGTAGGAATTATAGCTTCTAATTCCCAAATTTTAGAAGAGAAGAGAATAAAGTTTCAGAAAACAATTAAAAACATCATACCTTAAACGGCACAATCTTTGCTCTTTTTATTTATGCGATGAAACAGAAAGGAGCGATGGTTATGGCTCATCCAATTTCTTTCAAAGCAGGCAGTTTTCATTTACCCAGTTTTCGGCATAAAAATTCTCCCATAGTATCTGCACTTCCATTTTCGGTTGCGGTAGCACGAAAAGAATTACGTAACGCATTGCGCATTAACCTCGAGCGAGGGCTGATGGTTTCAGCAATGTTTCATTGTGCTGTCATTGGGGGATACTACGGGATAGAATATTATAACAGTTTAGAAGAAGATGTACCGGTAGTAAAATTACGGATTGTGAAGTACAGTGATCTCGGTCCGCCTCCATCAATTACAAATTCGATGACTGCACCGGTTGTTGGAGTTGCAAAAATAGGCAGGCCGAGTATTGGAACTCCGATTCCCGTTCCAGATGCCGAAATAAATCCTGAACAAACAATTGCCACGCAAACAGAATTAAGTTCTGTTGTTGGTCCTGGGATTGAAGGTGATGCTGGCGGTGCAGGAGAAAAAATTCAAATTACTGAAGATGTAAAGATTGAAGATGAACCGGGAATGAATGAATTTGTTCCCGTTGAAAAATCACCGCAAGTCGTTCAAGCAGCTAAACCTGTGTATCCTGAAATAGCTCGTCGTGCCGGTATGGAAGGTACTGTGTGGGTGAATATTTTAGTCGACAAAACCGGAAAGCCAAAGAAAGCAGTTGTCGTAAAGGAAGATGCTTCCGGTATTTTTAGTCAGGCTGCCGTTGATGCAGCAATGAAATATCAATTTACCCCGGCGTATATGAATACAGGTCCGGTCAAAGTTTGGGTTGCAATAAAATTTAAGTTTCAGCTGACAGATCTTAATAAGTAAACGGCGTAAGATTTTTTCGCAAAGAAAAAGACAAAGACTTATGCAGGCAATCTTTAATAACGTTGTACACTCATTTAATCCAACGCATTTTACGCAGGATTATAAATCGAAATCCATCTCGATGGACCGGGCAGCTCTCTTGGTTCACTCCGGTGACAACGTTTTTGTTAGTGGAAATGCCGCCTCGCCAACTGAATTTTTGCGACAACTTGCGAAACGAAAAGATGAATTGAAAGATGTCTCCATCTTTCATCTGTTGTTGCTGGGTGAAGATCCGCTGGCAGATGACAGCATGAGAGGACATATTCATCATGCAGCTTTTTTTGTCGGGCATGCTGAACGCGAGGCAGTGATCAAAGGAAGAGCAGATTATATTCCGATTTTTCTTTCGGAAATACCCGCGGTCATTACGTCTGGTGTAAAAATAATGAATGTTGTGTTCGTTATGGTTTCTCCTCCCGATGAATACGGATACATGAGTTTAGGCGTTGAATGTGCAGCATCAAAAGCGGCAGTCGATTATGGAAAAACTATCGTGGTTCAAGTGAATGAATTTATGCCGCGAACGCACGGCGATACGTTTATTCATATTTCCGATGTCGATTACATTGTAGAACACAGCGAGCATCTTGTTGAACTGGAAATACCTGAATTTACTGATGTAGAACATAGAATTGCACAGCATATAGCCCCGCTTATTGAAGACGGTGCCACTCTTCAACTAGGTATTGGCGGAATACCCAATGCGGTTCTTTCCGAATTGGATGGAAAAAAAGATCTTGGCATACATACGGAAATGGTATCCGATGGAGTTTTACTGGCGATAGAAAAAGGGATCGTAACAAACGCACGGAAAAATTTTCATCCCAAAAAAGCCGTTGCCACGTTCGTCTTGGGAACTCGCCGGTTGTACGAATTTGTAAATGACAATCCGATGTTTGAATTTTTACCGGCGGATTATACGAATAATCCGTTTAACATCGCGCAGAATGAAAAAATGATTTCTATTAATTCAGCAATTGAAATTGATATCACCGGTCAAGTATGTGCCGATTCGATGGGTCCGTTGATCTACAGCGGTTTTGGAGGACAGCTTGATTTTGTCCGCGGGGCGTCCGCGTCAAAAGGGGGCAAAGCAATTATCGCACTGCCTTCAACGGCAAAAAATGGGACGGTATCTCGGATTGTGATGTATTTGAAACATGGTTCAGGTGTTGTCACTACGCGGGGCGATGTGCGCTACGTTGTGACAGAGTACGGTGTTGCATCACTTTTCGGGAAAAATCTTCGAGAGCGTGCAAAAGCATTGATCAGCATCGCTCACCCTGATTTTAGAGAGGAATTGGAGAAAGATGTACGTATACGATTTGGAACGCCATAAGGGAATCACTAAAATGAAATCGATTCAACCCGACATCGAATCAATCATTGACGACCAAAAAGCATTAAGTGCTCTTTCGTTAGAAGTTGAAAAAGTGTTGAAGTTTTACGAAGAACATCCAAATTATCCATTGGACTATGCCAAAGTGCGTTCAAAACTTTTGGAAGTGTATTCACGAATCAACAAATCGATTAACGATTTACAAAAGATTCAAGATAAAGATGGTGTCCGCCGCACATAAGTACTGTGGGTTTGTGTGAAAAGCATGCGATATATTTAGCATTACCGAAGACGTACATATTTCAAAAATAAAATTTTCAGTAAAGTCCCCCGCCCAAAGCGGGGGATTGTATTTTTAAGGACGACATTGTGTGCGAGATTGAAAAATCATCGTTTTTCAAACGAAACAGCATAATTTTTTTGGGAGTAATTGATAGTTTATGTCGCGTTTTATTGTTTTTACAGCGATAATGAGCTATATTTCCACTTAACCTTGAAGTATGGTCGCCGAAAACATTCAAAATATTAGAGAAAACATTGCAAAAACGTGTTTTCGGTTAGGGCGAGATCCGCAATCAGTTGAGTTAATAGCCGTCAGTAAGACATTTGGAAGCCATCATATTAATGAAGCGCTTGCTTCCGGTATTCATGATTTCGGTGAGAATTATGTGCAGGAGTTACTTGAAAAGAAGGCAGGTCTTGAAGGTAAAAACGTTCGTTGGCATTTTATCGGTCATTTGCAGTCGAACAAAATAAAATATCTGATAGATTGGATTTATTTAATTCAGTCTGTCGATAGTGAAAGTGTTGCTGCGGAAATTCAAAAGCGCGCCCAGAGTGCCGATAAGACAATGAATGTTTTGGTGGAGGTGAATACATCGGAGGAAGCAACAAAGTTTGGGGTGAAACCAAATGCTGCATTGGGGTTGATAAAAAAAATTGCACTTTACCCAAATATCAATCTCAAAGGATTGATGACAATTGGGCCATTCACCGATACCAAAGATGAATCACGGGATGCATTCAAATTACTGCGGACAATTTTTGAAGAAGCAAATCGGTCAGGATTTTTGAAAGGACCGATGACGATTCTTTCGATGGGCATGACGCACGATTATGAAATTGCCATCGAAGAAGGTTCAACAATGATTCGCATAGGAACTGCAATTTTTGGATCACGCACACAACAATAAGGAGCCGGTATGAAAATAACTCCGCTTGACATAAAAAAGCAGGAATTTAAAAAGGTCCTTCGTGGTTATGATACCATTGAAGTTGATGCATTCCTCGATACAATCTCCAACGAGTTTTCTGAATTACTTAAGCAGTTAAAAGAATTGCGTGAACAATCCATTGAGATGGAAATTCAATTGCGGGATTTCAAACAGAAAGAAAGAGACCTTCAGCAGATTTTGATGCAGGCGCAGGAGACGAGCGCGAGATCAATCGAGAATTCAAAAAAAGAGGCAGAGTTAATTATCCAAGAAGCTGAATTAAAATCAAGTCAGATCATTGATCATGCACGGCTTGAAATCATGAAATTTAAAGAAGAAGTATCGATGCTGAAATCGAGAAAAGAAGCATTAATTGGCAGGTTACGTGTGCTCTTGAATTCAGAATTAGAATTGATCACGGCACTTGATTCTGAAGAAGAATCTGGGCCGAAAGATTCTACAAAAGGAAGCGGCAGGGAAAATTTCCCGATTGATGAAATATTGAAAAAACTTTAATGTCTGAACTACTGAAAAAAATTGATGAAGCGGTAAAATTTCTTCGAACTAAGACTACCTCTCAGCCGAATATTGGAATTATTCTCGGTACAGGTCTCGGCGGCTTGGTGAAAGAAATACAGATTGAAACTGTTGTGAATTACAGCGATATCCCGCATTTTCCTTTATCCACCGTGGAGTCGCACAAAGGGAAATTAATCTTTGGAAAACTCGGTGGCAAAAATGTTGTAGCAATGCAGGGACGCTTTCATTTCTACGAAGGCTACAGCATGCAGCAAGTAACGTTTCCCGTCCGCGTGATGAAATTTTTGGGTGTGAAAACACTGCTCATTTCAAATGCTGCGGGCGGAATGAACCCTTTGTTCCAAAAGGGTGATATCATGCTCATTACGGATCACATTAACTTGCTTGGTGATAATCCTTTGATTGGTCCGAATGATGATGAACTTGGTCCGCGGTTTCCCGATATGTCTGAGCCATACACTAAGGAATTGATTACACTTGCAGAAAATGTAGCCCTCAATCTTAAAGTGCGTGTGCAAAAAGGTGTATTTGTGGCGATGACCGGACCGACGCTTGAAACACGTGCAGAATACCGCTTTTTACGAGGCATTGGTGCAGATGTTGTTGGTATGTCCACCGTTCCCGAAGTAATTGTGGCAGTACATCAATCAATGCGTGTGTTGGGGTTCTCGATTGTTACTGACGAATGTTTCCCCGACGCATTGAAGCCGGTGTTGTTGCAAGAAGTCATCGCTGTTGCTAACGGAGCCGAACCTAAATTAACTGCTATCATGAAAGAAGTCGTAACGAGATTGTGAAATGTTTAAAGAATTAACCGACAAAATAAATTATTCTGCTGTTGAAAAAGAAATTCTCAAGTTTTGGGAAGAGAACAAAATTTTTGAAGAATCTGTTTCTTCGCGAAATGGAAAACCGCAATTCACGTTTTTTGAAGGTCCGCCGACCGCCAACGGACGTCCGGGAATTCATCACGTTATGGCACGGACGTTAAAAGATGCATTCTGCCGATATAAAACTATGAGCGGGTACCAAGTTCCCCGCAAAGCCGGTTGGGACACGCACGGATTGCCTGTTGAGATTGAAGTAGAAAAACAAATCGGTATCAAACACAAAGACGAGATCCTTCATTACGGGGTCGAGAAATTTAATAAAGCGTGCCGTGAATCAGTATGGAAGTACAAAACCGAATGGGAACAGATGACGCGGGAGATGGGCTACTGGGTGGATTTGAGTCATCCGTATGTGACGTTTGAAAATAATTACATCGAATCAATTTGGTGGGCGCTGAAACGATATTTTGATGAAGGGATGATTTACCGCGGGTACAAGATTCAACCGTATTGCCCGCGATGCGAAACACCGCTTTCATCTCACGAAGTTGCGCTTGGATACAAAGATGTAAAAGATCCGAGTGTCTACGTGAAGATGAAGTTGAAAGATAAATCCAATACCCACTTTCTTGTTTGGACGACGACGCCATGGACGTTGATTTCGAACGTGGCTCTTGCTGTCCATCCTGATATTGATTATGTGAAAGTGGAATTGCTGCATGGAGAGGGTGAAGAAACAATTCCCACCGGAGAATTTTTAATTCTTGCCAAAGCGCGGTTAGTGGTGTTGAAAGAGAAGTACGTTGTCGTTTCCGAATTTAAAGGGAAAGAATTACTTGGAAAAGAATATGAACGTCTCTTCAATTATCATCAGGTAAAAGAAAAAGGGTGGTACGTTGTCGAAGCAAATTTTGTGACGACCGAAGATGGATCCGGGATTGTTCATATGGCACCGGCATATGGTGAGGATGACTATCAAATCTGCCGCAAGTTTGGGTTGCCGACAATTCATCCGGTCAACAAGTCCGGCGAGTTTGAAGATGCTGTTACAGATTTTAAGGGCAAGTTTGTCAAAGATGCCGATGCCGATATCATTCAAAATTTAAAATCGCGGAATATTCTTTATAAAAAAGAAGCGTACCTTCACAGCTATCCGCATTGTTGGCGGTGTTCGTCGCCGTTGTTGTACTATGCACGAGATTCATGGTACATTCGCACCACTGAATACGCAAAGCGAATGATTGAATTGAATAAACAAATTAATTGGATTCCGAAAGAAGTGGGCGAAGGGCGATTCGGCAATTGGCTGGAAGAAAATAAAGACTGGGCGTTGTCACGCGATCGGTACTGGGGAACTCCGCTTCCGATATGGGTGTGCGAGAAATGTAAAAAACAAAAATGTGTTGGCAGCGTAGAAGAATTAAAAAAGGGGAATAATGTTCCGGAGCAGCTCGATCTTCACAAGCCGTATGTTGATGGAGTAACATTTACATGCGAGTGCGGCGGTGAAATGAAGCGTACGCCGGAATTAATTGATGTGTGGTTCGATTCGGGTTCGATGCCGTTTGCGCAGTGGCATTATCCCTTTGAAAACAAAGAGATTTTTGAAAAATCGTATCCTGCTGATTTTATCTCTGAGGGAATTGATCAAACACGCGGCTGGTTTTACACGCTGCATTCTATTGGAACATTTCTCTTCAACAAGCCGGCGTTTAAAAATGTGCTGGTCAACGAGTTGATTCTTGATAAGCAAGGACAGAAAATGTCCAAGACAAAAAAGAATACTGTTGATCCTTTTACATTGCTGCAAAAATACGGAGCTGATGCCACGAGGTGGTATCTTGTGTCGCAGTCACCGGTCTGGCGCCCCACGCTGTTTGATGGAGAAGGAATCGGTGAAGTTCAACGGAAATTTTTCAGCACATTGGTCAACACGTATTCGTTCTTTGCATTGTATGCAAACATCGATAAATTTGAATTTAACGAGCCAAGGATTCCTGTTGCAGAACGTGCGGAGATTGACCGGTGGATCATTTCCTCGTTGAATACGCTGGTGAAACAATATACGCAGTACATGAATGAGTACGATCTCACCAAAGCATCCCGCGCGATCACTGATTTTACTCTGGATAATCTTTCCAACTGGTACGTGCGGCGAAATCGCCGTCGGTTCTGGAAAAGCGACAAGGGGAAAGACAAAACTGCAGCGTACCAAACATTGTATGAATGTCTCGATACGATTGTTAAATTGACGGCACCCATCGCACCATTTCTTGCAGATGAAATTTATCGTCAATTAAACCAGGTGACAAAGAAAGAAAAATATCTTTCAGTTCATCTCTCCCAGATGCCCGATGTTGACGAACATGCCATTGATAATGCATTAGAAGCTCGCATGGAACGGGCTATTAAAATTGTCGGTCTTGTTCGGTCAATGCGTATGAAATCGAATATCAAGGTTCGTCAGCCGCTCAAGAAGATCATGGTACCTATTGCCGAAGAAAAGCACAAACAAGAAGCTCTGGCGATGCAAGATGTGATTCTGGAAGAAATTAATGTGAAGGAAATAGAATTTGTTTCTGAAGATTCCGGCATCGTAAAGAAAAAAGCAAAACCAAATTTTCGAACGTTAGGACAGAAATTCGGCAAACAGGTTCAAGTCGTTGCAGGGAAAATTCGAGAAATGACATCACACCAAATTTCCCAATTGCAAAAGAATGGAACGTTTGTCATCAGCGATGCTAATGTGGAATTTACCATTTCTAAAGAAGATGTTGAAGTTCTTCATGAAGATTTACAAGGCTGGCTGGTAGATACCGACGGATCAATTATGGTTGCTTTGGATACCGAGATCACGCCGGAACTTCGTATTGAAGGCTATGCACGCGAGTTTGTCAATCGTATCCAAAATCTTCGAAAGGATTCCGGGTATGAAGTCACCGATCGAATCCGGATTGCTTTCTCTGCCGGTGAAGTTTTAGCACAAGCTTTAATGCAAACATCTGATTACATTGCGCGTGAAACACTTGCCGTAGAATTGAAGAACGGAATTACCAACGGTTCGGCAAGAATCAAAGAAGATATCAATGGCGAAGCGTGTGAAATCAGCATCGAAAGAATTCGTTAATTAATTTGTCATCATTGTAAGGACGCCAATGGCAAAAAAAGCAGCAAAAAAGAAGACAGTCAAAGCCAAACCGGCGCGCGCCAAGAAGAGTGCCGCCCCGAAACTAAAAAAGATTTCTGCGCTCAAGAAAAAACTTTCAAAAGGATACAGCGCCAAAGAACTCGCGCACTTCAGAGAGATCATTTTGGAGAAGCGGAAAGAAATTCTTGAAGAGCTCACTATCCTGAAGGAAAGCATGATGGACGTGACGACGGGCGAGTACTCGAGCGAAAATTCTATGTACTCAACACACATGGAACAAGGTACTGATGCCATGGAACGCGAAAAGACGTTCTTGTTTGCTTCGCGTGAAGGTAAATTTTTGAATTACCTTGACGATGCTCTCCGCCGTATTGAAAAAGGGACGTATGGATTTTGCCTTGACTGCATTGATGAACCGAAAGGTTTGTGCAAGACATGTCCCCTGATCCCCATAGAACGATTAGAAGCTGTGCCGCACGCCCAATTGTGTGTTGAATGTAAAAACTTAAAACAAAAATTTTAGCGTCCGGGAGAACTTTGGCGTGCGTGTATTGTATGTAACGGCAGTTATTATTATTGCGGATCAACTGACAAAATTTCTTGTAAAGGGAATTGACGTTCCTTTGTTGGGAATTGCATTGCAAGGAATGCCGCTTGGCGCATCAGTGCCCGTGTTCGGGGATCTTTTGCGTATCACGTTCATTGAAAATCCCGGAATGGCATTCGGCATTGAACTTGGCGGAAAATTTTTGTTGACGATTTTCTCCATTGCGGCGAGCATCGGTATTTTATTTTACATCTATATGATGCGCTGCGAACAACTCGTGTTTCGTGTATCGTTGGCATTTATTCTCGGCGGTGCCGTTGGCAATTTGATTGACCGAGTGTTTTATGGCGTCTTGTATGGTACGGGACCTTTGTTTTACGGCAAAGTCGTCGATTTCATTGACGTGGATTTCTTTAATATTAATTTTTTGAATTTTCATCTTTCACGCTTTTGGGTTTTTAATATTGCCGATGCGTCTGTTACTGTCGGCGTTTTAATGATGCTTATTTTTCACCGATCGCTGGCAAAAGAGAGCGAACGACTTCCCGAAGCAGAAAGAGAAACATCATCTCCAACGGAAACTTCTTCCACCACCTAACTCATTTCAATCTGAAATGAAAAATCACTTTGAGCTTCGCATCCCGCCGGGTCAAACCAAAGAACGGCTTGATACGTATTTGACCAAGCATATAGAAAATGCTACGAGAAATAAAGTTCAAGAGGCAATTCGTGTCGGCGAAGTTTTTGTGAATGGAAAAATTACTAAAGTAAGTTATGCAGTCCAGCCGAATGACCTGATTGAGATTCACCTTTCTCGCCCCGAACCGCCGGAAGTAAAAGCCGAAGAAATTCCTCTCTCCATTGTGCACGAAGACGACTACTTGCTGGTAGTCAATAAACCGGCCGGCATGGTCACTCATCCCGCGTACAAAAATTATTCGGGCACATTAGTGAATGCGCTGATGCATCATTCCAAAAAGCTTTCTCAATTACACAAAGAAGAAGACAGAGAATTTGATATTGTCAGGCCGGGAATTGTTCATCGATTGGATAAAGACACGAGCGGTCTTTTAGTCGTTGCCAAAGACGAAACGACGCATCAAAAATTAGCGAAACAATTTGCCGCAAAAACATCCGAACGTGAATACAATGCGATCGTTTGGGGAAGATTCAAGCAGAAGTCTGGGGTGATTGATGCACCATTGGGGCGCAGCAAAAGTGACCGTAAAAAAGTTGCGGTGACAGCCGATGGTAAGCACGCTGTGACAGAATACGAAGTGATTGAACAATTTGATTACCTTGCGTTAGTACGATTGCATCTCAGAACAGGACGCACTCATCAAATACGGGTACATCTTGCACACATACACCACCCTGTCTTTGGAGATGAAACATACGGCGGCAGGGAAATTGTTGTTGGCGGTCTTGAAGGGAAGAAAAAAGCAGAAGTGAAAAATTTGTTGGACATGATGCCTCGCCAAGCACTTCATGCAAAGAAATTGGGATTTGTTCATCCGGCAAAAAAAGAAATGATGCGGTTTGAAAGCGAACTGCCTGATGATATGCTGGCTGTCCTGAAGTGCTTACAGAAATGAAATTGCGGAAGGGTGAGGAACAAATTGAAATAATGACGGGCGTACAGTTATTTCTTTTCAACCTCTAATGCGATTCGTTCTAAACTTGGAACAAAATCTAAGACAAACACTTCTTCGGTCTGCGAAAGATTCACACTCGGTGTTACTTCAATTTTTTTAAATAAGGAACTCGGTACATCAGACACAGCGCTGACAATTCCCATTTTTATGCCGGGCGGGAAAGCATTGCTGTATTCCGAGGTAATTATTGCATCTCCCTCTTTCACATCTAATGTCTTCGCGACATTTTTTAGGACCAACGTTTTGCCATCCCAGGTAAGAATGCCGTCAATGCGGGTTCTTTGAATCTTTGCGCTTGCTCTAAAATCGACGTTCAAGATTATTTGTGCAATCGCATAGCCGCTGCTTACTGCCACAATTCTTCCGACAAGTCCTTCGCCGGTAACAATAGGATTTCCTATGTGAACGCCATTTTTTTCACCGATATCCAA
>JAQUOA010000005.1:0-15724 GCA_028749215.1 Bacteroidota bacterium | reverse complement strand
TCAAGAATATCCGATGCAAGTTCAGGAGGAGTGCGCTCAAGAGTGAGCTTCACGGCATCAACGATTGACTGTACATTTTCATTTAACGCTTCACGAATTTCAACAGAGCTTGCGTCGGTCGTTTTGGGAATGCCGTTCACCAAATCTCTCCCTTTTACTTGAATAGTGATTTCTTCTTTCATCGGCATCACAGAACCAACTTCGCATTTTATTGCTTCGGCAGTACGCTCGCCGATTAAAATATTATGATTCTTTTTAAAGAACTGAATGATGGCAGTATTCATTTCGTCGCCGGCAATGCGGATTGATTCTTCATTGACCAAACCGGAAAGTGCAATAACAGCGATTTCAGTTGTTCCGCCGCCGATATCAACGATCATGTTGCCGACGGGCGATTCAACATCGAGGCCGATGCCGATAGCAGCAGCCATTGGCTCCGACAGCAAATGAACTTCTTTCGCGCCGGCATGTTCTGCTGAATCACGCACGGCGCGTTTTTCAACTTCAGTAACGCCGCTCGGCACACACACAACAATACGCCGGCTCGGCATCCAATTGACATGGAGCTTTTTAATGAACTCTCGAAGCATTCCTTCTGCAATTTCAAAATCGGCGATCACGCCGTCGCGCATCGGACGAATAGTGCGGATATCTTTGTGCGTGCGTCCAAGCATCTCGCGTGCTTCGTTGCCGATGGCAATAATTTTTTTTGTATTGCGGTCAAAGGCAACGATGGACGGTTCGTTCAGGACAATGCCTTTGCCTTTCATGTAAATTAATGTGTTGGCAGTACCAAGATCGATTGCCAAGTCGGCGGAAAAAAAATCAAAAACTCCCATAACTCTTTCTTTTAATTAATATCAATGTTTAAAATGACGAATTCCTGTGAAGATCATCGCAATATTATTTTCATTTGCAGCTTTAATTACTTCATCGTCGCGGATGGAACCGCCGGGTTGAATTACCGCCGTTGCTCCGGCACTCACTGCCTCCAGCAAACCATCAGCAAACGGAAAGTACGCATCGGACGCCACAACGCTTCCCTCTAAAGATAAGCTACTTTCTTTTGATTTCCATACGGCAATTTTTGAAGAATCGACGCGTGACATTTGTCCTGCACCAACAGCCAGCGTTCGGTCTTTTCCGCAATACACAATAGCGTTAGACTTTACATGTTTTACAACCTTCCATGCAAACAACATTGCCTTCATTTCGTCGTCAGATGGCTGGCGTTGTGTAACGACTTTGACTTCTTGTGCTTGCAGGCGTGCACAATCTTTTGTCTGAACCAGAAGTCCGCCGGGTACGCTTCGGATGTCCCATTCTTTCACAGATTTTTTCCCGGTAATCTGCACAAGCCGGCGGTCCTTTTTCTTCATCAAGAAATCAAGCACGCCTGGTTCAAATTCCGGCGCGAGAATAATTTCTGTGAAAATTTTGTTCATCGCTTCAGCCGCTTTCAGATCAAGCGGTTTATTGACTGCAATAATTCCGCCGTACGGTGCTTTTGTGTCTGTTGCAAACGCTTTGTGATACGCTTCTTCCAACGTTGACGCACTGCCAACGCCGCAAGGGTTGGTGTGTTTAACAATGACGACCGTCGGTTCTTTAAATTCATCAACAAGGTGAACGGCGGCATTCGCATCGATAATATTGTTGAAAGAAAGTTCTTTCCCGTGGAGTTTTTTTAATACTTGGTCAAAAGTTCCATATAGCGCTGCAGCTTGATGAGGATTTTCGCCGTAGCGTAAATCTTGATTTTTTTTAAGGGCAATGGAAAACGTTTGAGGGAGAACTTGTTCTGACGAAGCGGTTTGTGTCAGGTATTCTGCAATTTTTGTATCGTAATAGGATGTATGCAGAAAAACTTCTTTAGCGAGGTCAAAGCATGTCTCTTCGCTGACATTGCCGTGACGTTGTTGAAGCTCTTCTAAAAACGGCTGATACCGAGCATGGTTGACAATAACGGCTGTGAACTTATAATTTTTTGCAGCCGATCGTAGCATTGTAGGCCCGCCGATGTCAATATTTTCTATTGCTTCTTCCAAATGAACGTTCGGTTTTGCGATGGTTTCTTCAAATGGGTATAAATTCACCACCACGAGATCGATTGGTGTGATATGATGTTCTTCCAGTTGTTTTCTGTGCAACGGATTATCTAACACTGCCAGCAAGCCTGCATGAACAACCGGGTGCAATGTCTTAACTCTTCCATCGAGAATTTCAGGAAATCCGGTAATCTCTGAAATCTGTTTTGCCGGTATTTTGTTGGCGGTGAGCAATGAATGCGTTCCGCCCGTTGAAATAATTTCAATGCCGAGTTTGTGCAGCGCTGAAGCGAATTCTACAATTCCTTTTTTATCTGATACACTGATGAGTGCTCGCTGAATCTTTGGCAACTATGTTTTCCCTTACGACGTAAATGATGAAATAAATGTTTTCGCACGATTTATGAGTGCGTTAAAGAATTCACATTATTGTTTTTCCAACCATTCGCAACCATAAAGGTTGCGGATACTATAGTCCAGAAATTTTTCAGATGTCTCAAATAGTTACTATCGCTCTGATTTTTCTGCAAACCTTTTTACTACTCGTGGAAGCAGCGCATGTTCGACCTGAAGAACTTTTGCAGCAAGAGATTGCGGTGTGTCGTCAGTGTCGATATTCACTTTTACTTGTTCAATGATCTCGCCGCGGTCGTACTTGTCATTGACAAAATGCACCGTTGCACCGGATTGTTTTTCTTTTGCAGCAATAACAGCCTCGTGCACATGTATGCCGTACATCCCTTCACCGCCGAATTTCGGAAGCAATGCCGGATGAATATTGATGATTCGATTACGATATGCGCGAATCAATGAAGCATCAATTTTTTTCATATAACCGGCAAGCACAATAAAATTCACGTCCAACGAATGAAGTGTCTGTAAAACTTTTTCATTAAACACTTCAATTGTCGCAAATTGTTTTTGACTTATGTGAAACGCGGGAATGTTGAATGAACGCGCGAGTGAAAGCGCACCGGCTTGTGAGTTGTTACTAACAACGACGACAATGCGGGCTGGAAATTTTTCTTCGACTATTGCACTGTGCAGAGCTTCAAAATTTGAGCCGCGTCCAGATGCAAAAACGGCGATGTTCAACAAGCGTTCAATCCTTCAACGAAGCACTAAAATTAACATACAAATGTAAGCAACACAGGCGCGTTTGTCAACACAAAACCCCTGATTTTTCAATGATTTAGGAAGATTTTTTGTTGTCCGAGAAATTAAGAAACCGCCGCTTCAGAAAACGAAAGCGACTGCACACTGGCGTCTAACGATGCTCGAATTCCTATCGGCATTGTAAACTTTTTGGGGACATGGCCGTATATGAGTCCCGATACAACCGGTTTTTTAAGCGGCATTAAAAAATCTTTTAGCACCTCTTCAGCAGTAAGGAACGGTTTTGAAGTATCGGACGGTTTTACGTCAGTTAAATCCCCAACAATGACTCCGTTTGTTTGAGACAAGATTTGGGCAAGGCGCAAGTGATTCAACATTCGATCAAAACGGTAACACTCCTCTTCAATTTCTTCCATAAAAAGAAGGGAGTTTTTGAACGACGGAAGATACGGAGTACCGATAATTGCGGTGATGAGGGAAAGATTGCCTCCCATTAAAACTCCTGACGCCTTTCCGCTGTTCATCACCTGAAGTTGATGACCATCAGGGTTCGTTAAAGCTCCAAATTTTTTCTTTGATGTGATCATCGTCCAAAAATGCTCTTCAGTAAAAGGGTCAATCCCTTTGAACATTTCTACGCCGACCATTGGGCCGGAGAATGTGACAAGTCCTGTCTTTTTTAAGATGGCAAGTTGTAATGCTGTGAGATCACTGTATCCGACGAGAATTTTTGGGTTCTTTTTTATTAGAGAATAATTAAGAAGGGGAAGAAGGCGGGGTGTTCCGTATCCCCCACGAACGGCGATAATTGCTTTCACTTCTTTATCTTCAAACATTTCATGGAGGTCGTCGGCACGCTCCGCATCGGTTCCGGCAAGATATCCATTGACCTTGTTGACATTTTTTCCAAATTTTACTCGGTAGCCCAATCGTTCAAGGTATTCTGCACCCTTGGTAATTTTTTCAGGAGAACTTGGCGGGCTTGCCGGTGCAACGATGCCGATGCAGTCCCCTTTTTTTAGTGCCTTTGGCTTTATAATTTTCATAACTGTTATTTGGTATCAATAGCATGAAAGGAGTAGGCGATAGTGAGTTCAATCCCCTTAGCTTTGTCTTCCCCAGAATAATTTATGACAGCAAATATTCTTGCAATAAAATTATTGGAATCTTGTTCAATTCCTATTTTGCCGCCGGCTAAATGAGGAATTCCTGATCCGGCATGTCCTGTTCTTCCTGCTGCTTGGAGGAGACAGAATGTTGATTCTCTAATCGGAACGTTATATTCAAACCCATACAAGAACACGTCATGCTGATTTCCAACTTGTGTGGGATCTCCGAGAATACCGACACCAAAATTTGCTGTCCACATTCCAATGAAATGTTTTTGGAGAAGGAATGATGAATAGAAATTCATTTCATCCACACCAAGCCCCGATTCATTGCTCGCATTCGGAAGTTGAACGCCGAATCGTATTGATAGCCCGACGCCAAAGCGATATTCATTCAATATCAAAAATTTTGTCCAAAGAGTGAAATCGCCGATGTCGCCGGTAAAATTATTTGGAGTAGCAACGGCAGAATCAAACGCGGATTGACGCTGTGTGACAGTTAAAAGGTTCAGCAACGTGCCGTCAGTTTGTAATTCCACATAATCGCTTAAGGAAATGCGAAAACGAAGATTGCCTAATTTCCATAAATTTCCCGTTAATCCTGATAGCGGATACGGTTGGTCTCGAAAATGAGCAACGCCAAAATCGATTTGAATATTTCCCGGGTCAAGAAGTGAAGCGGATTCAACTGGAAGCGGATGCTGTTGTGCTGTCAGCAATAAAGGCACAAGGGAAAAAAAAAGAAGCAGTAAGAGTTTTTTCAATCGTACGAGAGATTATTTGGATGACAATAAAAAAGCCGATGGTTAACTCATCGGCTTAAGATTTTTATCCTTACGCTGCAACAGTATTTTCTTGTTTGACGCGCTTCTCAAACTCATCTCGGAATCGCCGGACAAAAGATTGAACCGGCCACGCTGCTGCATCGCCCAAGGCGCAAATAGTGTTGCCTTCAATATGGTTAGCAACATTTTCCAGCATGTCAATATCTTCAGTGCGTGCTTCGTAATGCTCAAATCGATGAAGCATTTTTTCGAGCCATCCGGTTCCTTCACGGCACGGGGTGCATTGTCCGCATGACTCGTGATGATAGAAGTGAGAGATGCGCGAGAGCACACGGACAAGGTCTGTGTCTTCATCCATTACCATTAAACCCGCTGTTCCAACAGATGAGCCGGCAGCTTTGAGAGAATCTGCATCCATGCAAATGCCTTCCAGATTTTCACCTCTCAAAATCATTGTAGATGAGCCACCGGGGATTACTGCTTTAATTTTCTTTCCATTTGGAACGCCGCCGGCATATTCATTGATTAACGTTAGCAGAGTAACGCCGGTTGGAACTTCATAGACGCCAGGTTTATTTACATGCCCGCTTATGCCGACAAGAATTGGTCCCGGATGCTTTGCAACGCCAATTTTGGAATACCACTCTGCTCCTTTGTTAATGATCAACGGAACGTTCGACATCGTTTCAACATTGTTGATTGTCGTCGGCATGCCGAAGACACCTTTTTGAGCAGGGAACGGAGGTTTTACGCGCGGATAGCCGCGTTCGCCTTCAATTGAATTCATCAATGCGGATTCTTCACCGCAGATATATGCGCCTGCGCCGGAGTGGGTGTAGACATTCGTGGAAAACCCGCTTCCTAAAATATTTTCGCCGATATATCCTTTTGCATACGCATCTGCAAGTGCTTGATCCACCATCTTAATCCATTTACGATACTCACCGCGGATATAAATGTACGCCGTCGGAATTCCCATAGCATAACAGCCGATAATGATTCCCTCAATCATGACGTGCGGATTGAATTCAAAAATTTGCCGATCCTTAAACGTGCCGGGTTCAGATTCATCTCCGTTCACACAAAGATATTTTGCTTTGTCGTTTCCTTTTGGCATGAACGACCACTTTAAACCTGTAGGAAAACATGCACCACCGCGTCCTCTCAACCCGGATTTTTTCACTTCATCAATCACTTCATCGGGTTTCATTTGGAGCGCTTTACGCAACGCCTGATATCCGCCGTGCTGTTCGTACACGTCGATGTTGTGAAGATTGGGAATATCTGGGAGAATAAATTTTTCCATACCTTATTTCAAACTCGAAAGTAATTGTTCAGTTTTTTCGGCTGTTAAGTTTTCGTAGTATTCTTCTCCAATGGCAATCATCGGAGCGCCGCCGCATGCACCCATACATTCCACTTCGCTGACGGAAAATTTCTTATCGGCAGAGGTTTCACCGAATTTTGCACCACAGTGTTTTTCAACAACGTCACGGATTTTATCAGAGCCGCGAAGCATGCAGGAAACATTCGTGCAAACTTCAATGTGATATTTTCCGTGCGGTTTGGATTTGTACATAGTGTAGAATGTCACCACACCAAGAACATGCGCATGCGGAACTTCAAGCAGATCACCGATGTACCGCATCATCTCTTCAGAAATCCAGCCTTCTTGTTCTTGAGCAATCCAAAGAACAGGAAGGAGGGCAGCCTTTTTATTCGGATATTTTTTGTAGAGTGCTTCTACTTTTTTCAGATTTTCTTGTGTCAGCATAATTGTGTTGAACTGTAAATATAGAACCTTGCGAAGATTTTAAAATCTTCGAGAAGGCATTTCAAATTATTTATCCGCTTCGCCCATAACAGGGTCGAGACTTCCTAAAATTGCCACAATGTCGGAAATCATTCTTCCTTCAACTAGCATTGCCGTTGATTGTAAATTCATAAATGAGGGAGAGCGAATTTTTAAACGCCATGGATGTCCTTCACCGCGGGATTGAATATAGAATCCAAGCTCGCCTTTTGATCCTTCCACAGCATGGTACACTTCACCCACCGGAGGATTCACACCAAAGTTAATCAGCATAAAGTCGTGAATGAGTTCTTCCATCTTTGTGTAAATGCGTTCTTTACGTGGTAAAACTTTTTTCGGCTGGTTGGCGTGAACGGGTCCATCAGGAATTTTTTCTAAACACTGACGGACGATTTTGATACTTTCTTTTACTTCGTTGACGCGAACATAGTATCGAGAGAGGCAATCGCCCCCTTCAAATGTCGGTATTTTAAAATCTAATTCATTGTATACAAGGTATGGCTGCGCACGGCGCATGTCGTGCTCAATACCGACGCCGCGAATATTTGGCCCGCACATTCCCATGGCAACAGCTTTTTCCTTAGAAATAACGCCAACGCCGTCCATTCGTTCAACGAAAATACGGTTGGTGTTGAGCAGCTTAATGCACTCATCAAACTTTTCCGGAAGCTGGTCGATGAATTGAGTAATTGCCGTTTTTACTTCGGGTGTCATATCATGCGCAAGACCGCCAATACGAGTAAAACTGGTTGTGAAACGGGCGCCGGCAAGCAATTCAAAAATGTCGTACAGCTTTTCACGTTCACGGAATGTCCACGTGAAGACAGTCAACGCACCCACGTCCATTGCGAGCGCACCAACACCCAGCAGATGGGATGAGATACGTGCAAGTTCGGAAATGATTGTGCGAATGTATTGTGCACGTTTTGGAGCTTCGACACCGATGAGTTTTTCCACGGCAAGCACATATGCCGTATTGTTCATCAACGGGGACAGGTAATCGAGTCTGTCGGTATGAGGAATAAATTCATGATAGGAAACGTTTTCTGCTAGCTTCTCATATCCACGGTGCAGATATCCTAACTCTGGAACGCATGCGACAACTGTCTCACCATCCAACTTAATGAGGAGTCGTAACACACCATGGGTAGCAGGATGTTGCGGTCCCATATTCAAGATCATTTGATTGTCAAGCGCATCATCAAAATGAACTGAGGTATTTTTATTTTCAAGGGCAGCAAGAATTTTTTGCTGCCGTATATCCATTGCTTGTTCGAGGTTCATCTGGAAAGTATCAAAGTTATTTTCGTGGAAGTGGAATAGAATCGGGAATACCCATCAAAGGAAAATCTTTTCGAAGAGGATAATACTCAAACTCTTCGGGCATATACATACGCCTCATGTCGTCGTTTCCGTCAAAAGTAATGCCTATCATATCGTAGGTTTCGCGCTCAGGCCATTCCGCCCCCTGCCAAACTGACGTCACTGACGGGCAGTGCAAATTGGCTTCTTCAACAAATACTTTAAGGCGAATGCGTTGATTGAGCGGGATGGAGTACAAATTGTAAATGACTTCAAAACGATTTTCCGGAGTGTAAGCATCGGCACCGCAGATATCGCTGCAGTAATTAAATTGACATTCTTCATCGTCACGTAAGAATTGACATACGGCAACGATGTCTTCTTTTTTAACGTGCACCGTCGTTTCATCTCGGAATTCTTTCACTTCAAGAATGAATGAAGGAAATTGCGTTTTAATTTTTTCGACTACAGTAGTAAGCATAGAAATATAAAAACCATAACGCATCGTTGTGATGTATCATGGTCGAGTTATTAATTATTGATTCCTTGAATTTGCAAGAGCTGCTGTTTTTCAGCATGTTCTGCTGCAACCGTCATTGGTGTACTTCTACTCTCGCCTCGTTGAATTTTATCCTGGATCATCATTAAAGCGTGCAGCAAATTATCTGGTCTGGGAGGACAACCGGCAACATAGACATCGACAGGAAGGAACTGATCAATGCCTTGAACGACGGAGTATGTTCTGTACATTCCGCCCGATGATGTGCATGCGCCCATAGCAACAACCCATTTTGGATCGGGCATCTGGTCATAAATTTTGCGAACAACTGTTGCCATTTTATATGTTGTTGTTCCTGCAACAATCAATAGATCAGCCTGGCGGGGAGAAAAACGAAATACTTCAGCGCCAAAACGCGCAACGTCAAATCGGGGCATGGCAAAAGCCATCATTTCAATTCCGCAGCACGAAATGCCAAGCGGCATCGGCCATACAGAATTTTTTCTGCACCAATTGATCGCAGAATCAATGGTGGTTGTTAGGGCGGTGTCACCAAGGGCATGCTCTAATCCCATCGTAAAGCTCCTTTTTTAAGAATATACAGATAGCCAACAAGCAAGATCACAATGAACAGAACCATCTCTACATATCCAAACAATCCTAACGTACGAAAGTTCACTGCCCACGGGTATAAAAAGATCACTTCGATATCAAATAAAATAAATAAGACCGCCACCATGTAATATTTAACTGAAAAACGTTCACGTGCAGAGCGAACGGGCGGCATGCCGCTCTCATATGTTGAAAGTTTTTCAGGATTTGGACGGTGAGGTCCAAGGAAACGATGTAAGAGAAGGAACACTGATCCGAGGAGAATTCCAACGGAAACCATTAAAATAATAGGAATGTAAGAATGCATTGACGGAATAATTTAGGTTAATCAATCTCTTTATGTCAAAATTTATCGAAAAAATGCCCTAAAGTCAATGAAACGATGAAAGTGAGAGAGTACATTTTAAAAATATTTTTTGTTTAGCAGAAAAAATGTGGGAGGGAAGTCAAACAATATTTTTATACATGTCGTCGATTAAATGAGCGTACCGTTGTTCTACGATGTTACGTTTGATTTTTAATGTCGGAGTCATTTCACCTTCTTCTATGGAAAATGGCTTGTCCAGCAGTACAAATTTTCGAACTCGTTCAAAGTGGGCAAGATCTTTTTGCAACGAATGAATGTCCTGTTCTATCATTGAATAGATTTCATTCTTTTGCAGTAAATCTTTCGGGTTTAGGTATGTGATTTTATTTTTTTCTGCGAATTCTTGTACCGCATCGATATCCGGCACGACAAGAGCGGAAAGGAACATCTTTCTGTCGCCAATCAGAACAAATTGATCGATGAATTTACTCTGGAGAAATAGGTTTTCGATTGGTTGAGGTGCGATATTTTTTCCACCGGAACTGACGAATAAGTGCTTCTTTCGATCCGTAATCATTAAATGGCCTTTGGAATCGAACACTCCAATATCTCCAGTGTGAAACCATCCATCGTGATCTATCACTTCCTTGGTTCCTTTCGGATTATTGTAGTATCCCTTCATAATGTTTGGCCCTTTAGCAAGAATTTCTCCGTCTTCTGCAATTTTTATTGAGACACCTTCAATCGGTTTTCCCACGGTTCCGTATTCATAATCATCCAGCCGGTTTACGCAAAGGACAGGAGAGGTTTCTGTTAAGCCATATCCCTCTATAATAATAATACCAGCTGCTTCAAAAAACTCACCAAGTTCTCTGGGAAGTGCAGCACCTCCGGACACAAAAAATTTCAATCGTCCTCCGGTTCGTTCACGCAATTTTGAAAAGACAAGCTTATCAGCAAGAGTTTGTTGTGCCGCTAATAGTGGGTTGACGTAGCTGCGACGTTTTGCTTTTGCGTATCGCCTCCCGACATCAATTGCCCAATCAAATATTTTTTTCTTTGTTGCTGATCCGCCGTCAACGCTCTTTAGTATTCGGCTTTGAATGCGTTCAAATAACCGTGGAACGGCCGTCATAATGGTGGGTCGAATTTCCAAAAGATTATCGCGGACCGTTTCTGCACTTTCGGCATACGCTACGGTGGCTCCACATGCCATCGCCGTATAGTACCCTGCCATACGCTCAAAGGAATGACACAAAGGAAGAAAAGATAAAAGAGTGTCGGATGATCCAATAGGTATAACCTCTGCTGAAGCTTTGATGTTGCTGACAAGATTATGATGTGTCAGCATAACACCTTTAGGATTTCCGGTTGTACCGGATGTGTAAATAATAGTGAGAAGGTCTGATGGTTTTGATTGTTGGGTTATTGTTGAAAAGAAATTTTTATTCTGTTGTTCTATCCGTTCGCCAAGCGGATATACTTCTGAAAAGCCATGAACAAAATCATCAGATTCAACATCACGGTCAGACATAACGATTGCCGTATGGAGCGTCCGTACATCGTTTTTAATTTTCCTGATTTTATGAAACTGTGATTGATTTGAGACGACAACTATTGAAACCTGGGCGTCATTGAAAATGTATTCAATCTGTTTTGGCGTCAGCGTCGGATAAATTGGAACACTCACGGCACCGAGGGTAACAATTGCCATATCGGCAATGACCCACTCGGGTCTATTTTCTGAAATGATTGCTATTTTATCATGGCGTTTTACTCCAAGAGATGAAAGGCCAAGAGTAAAAAGTTCAACATGGCGCCGTAATTGTTTGTATGAAATATCGCGATATTCTTTTTCGACCTTGTAGCGTAGCACAGGCCGGGCGACAAGTTCAAACTTCTTTGTAACACGATCGAACATTTCATTGATAGTGGAAAATTGCACTGCAACACCCATAAAAAATCTCCTCAGTAAAGAATAAGCAATCATCAACACGTGCAAAGTATATTACTGTGATATGAAAATCAACCTATTAAAAAACACATAGAGCATGCAGACTTTGACGACAAAAATATAACGGTGCTATAAAGAGGCAAGGGTTTTTATAATTTTATAACGGCGGTAGGTGGCATCCGTCAATGACGAATTTTTATTTCATTAGTTTGTCAAGTTAAGTTTTAGTGAAATAATTTGCCTAATAAAAAACTTAATTTTTTCCTTGACTTGATTAGTGTAACCGTCTATATTCGCATGTAGTTACATCGGTCGTAATTCACACCTTATTATCAGAATGTTATCAAAATCGGCTTAATATGCGTTTATTCTCCAAAAACGGCGAGAATAAAAGAGATTTTCATTTCTCTGAAAGGATCAGACTGCAATATCAATAAAAATTAAATTCATTTTTGCACGCGATGATATATGAACAAATATTTATTAACGGGGAGGATTTAACATAATGAGTGAAGCAACAGTGGCATCTGCCCAGCAGACGTCTCGAACTGAAAAAGGGGAAGTTCGGGGACTTATCTTTAGGCGCTATTTCACACGTGAAGGAGTTCATCCATTTGACGAAATTGAATGGGAATTACGAACTGCGGTCATCAGCAACGAAAAAGGGGAAAAGATTTTTGAACAAAAGGATGTCGAAATCCCTAAATCGTGGTCAATGACAGCAACGAACGTTGTGGTTTCAAAATATTTTCACGGACAACTCGGAACACCTCAACGCGAGCGCAGTGTGAAACAGCTTGTCAATCGCGTCGCTACGTCAACAGTGACGTGGGGAAGAAAACAAAAATATTTTGCTTCAGAGCAAGATGCCGATATTTTTTATAATGAATTATCTTTTCTTCTTGTGAACCAGTACATGGCATTTAACAGTCCGGTGTGGTTTAATGTCGGGATTGAAGAACGGCCGCAATGCTCTGCCTGCTTCATTAATTCTGTTCAAGATTCTATGGAATCAATTCTTGGTCTTGCCCGGACCGAAGGGATGCTTTTTAAATGGGGATCGGGAACCGGTTCCAATCTTTCTACTCTGCGTTCGTCACAGGAAGCTCTTGCCGGAGGCGGCACTGCGTCAGGCCCGGTTTCCTTCATGAAAGGTTTCGATGCGTTTGCTGGTGTGATTAAGTCAGGCGGCAAGACCCGCCGTGCGGCAAAGATGGTTATTTTAAATATCGATCATCCCGATGTGGTTGACTTCATCAATTGCAAAGCTGTTGAAGAGAAAAAAGCGTGGGCGTTGATTGATGCCGGTTACAACGGCGGATTCAATGTTCCGGGCGGTGCGTATGATTCCATCTCTTACCAAAATGCCAATCACTCTGTTCGCGTGACCGATGATTTTATGAAAGCTGTCCTTGAAGATAAAGAATGGAACACTAAATCGGTGAAGGGAAACAAACCTGTTGATACATTCCGTGCCCGCGATTTGATGCGTCAAATTTCTGAAGCGGCATGGTTGTGCGGTGATCCGGGAATGCAGTTCGATACGACAATCAACGCATGGCATACATCATCGAATACGGCGCGTATCAATGCATCAAATCCGTGCAGTGAGTACATGTATCTTGATGATTCAGCGTGCAACCTTGCTTCGTTGAACGTGATGAAGTTCCGAAAGCAAAACGGCGAATTTGATATTGAAGCATTTAAATATGCTGTTGATGTTACGATTACTGCACAAGAAATTTTTGTCGACAACGCAGGCTATCCAACACCGGCTATTGAAAAGAACAGTCATGCGTTCCGTCCGCTTGGACTTGGGTACGCGAATCTTGGTGCTCTCTTAATGGCGCGCGGTCTTGCGTACGATGGTGACATCGGACGTGATTATGCAGCAGCTATTACCTCGTTAATGTGCGGTGAAGCGTATGTGCAATCAGCTCGCATCGCCAAAGATATGCAGCCATTTACAGGTTACAGTGTTAACCGTGAACCGATGCTGAACGTAATGAATAAGCACAGCATTCACGCGGATAAAATCCCCAAAGAACATGTCCCGCAGGATTTATGGGATGCATCCAGCCAGTCATGGAAAGAAGCCATTGAACTTGGAAAGAAGTACGGTTACCGCAACGGTCAGGCTACAGTGCTTGCACCAACAGGCACCATCGGTTTTATGATGGATTGCGACACGACCGGTGTTGAACCCGATATCGCTCTTGTGAAATACAAAAAATTAGTCGGCGGCGGATTGATGAAGATTGTCAATAACACCGTTCCGGAAGCGTTGCAAAAATTGGGTTATGACAGCGAGCAGATTGAACATATCATTAAATTTATTGATAAGAACGATACTATTGAAGGGGCACCATTCTTAAAAGAAGAGCATCTTCCGGTATTCGACTGCGCTTTCAAACCTGCTAAAGGAAAACGTTCCATTGAATACATGGGACATATTAAAATGATGGGTGCAACCCAGCCGTTCCTGTCCGGTGCGATTTCTAAAACCGTGAATATGCCGCATGAAGTAACACCCGAAGAAATTATGCAGGCGTATGTTGAATCGTGGAAACTTGGCTTGAAAGCCGTGGCAGTGTACCGCGATGGATGCAAACGCACACAGCCGCTGTCGACTTCTCTTGATGCAAAGAAGGAAGAGAAGAAGTTAGAAGCACGTCCGGCCCGCCGCCGTTTACAAGCAGAACGTTCAGCCTATACACACAAGTTCAGTATTGCAGGCCACGAAGGCTACATTACCGTCGGCATGTACGAAGACAAGACACCGGGTGAAGTGTTTATCACGATGTCAAAGGAAGGGTCGACACTCTCCGGCATGATGGATGCATTTGCAACATCAATCTCCATTGCATTACAGTACGGCGTGCCGATAAAAGTGCTGGTGGATAAATTCAGCCACATGCGCTTCGAGCCGTCGGGCTTTACGCAAAATCCGGATATCCCGATTGCGAAATCTATCTGCGATTATATTTTCCGCTGGATGGGGATGAGATTCCTGCCGAAAGATGAACAGCCGATGTCTATGCTTGCTGAAACATCTCTGCTCGAAAAAGCAGAAACAAAATCGTCACCGATGAGTGCGGCACAAAACGAAGCAATTGAGAAGAACGAAAAATCGGTCTTCCAAACGCAGGCAGACGCTCCACCGTGTCATGAGTGCGGAAGCATTATGATTCGTTCGGGAAGCTGCTACAAGTGCACACAGTGCGGATCAACCTCCGGTTGCTCCTGACGTTACAATGAACAGTTAGCAGTGACAATTACCAGAAACGCCGAGGCAGAAATGCACTCGGCGTTTGTGTTTTAATTTTAAAAATTTCTATCTTCTGTTGTGAATGAATCTGAAAAGAAAAAACAGCGATGCCCTCAATGCGGCAAAGAGTTTGTCTGCGGCGTTGCTAACGGCGAACGCACATGTTGGTGTTTTGATCTTCCTCCTGTGTTTTCACCTTCAACCGGCAAAGATTGTCTGTGCTTTGATTGCTTGCAAAAGGTAATCAACGACAGAAAAGCTTTCGATGAAAACAAAACTCACATACATTCTCGGTGATATTACTACAGTACGCGTCGATGCCATTGTTAATGCGGCAAACTCATCATTGCTCGGTGGTGGGGGAGTTGATGGAGCAATTCATCGAGCGGCCGGAGTTGAGTTATTAGCGGAATGCCGCACGCTTGGTGGATGCAAAACGGGCGAGGCAAAAGTAACTAGAGGATATAAGGTTCCGGCAAAATTTGTCATTCATACAGTTGGTCCTGTTTGGCATGGTGGAAATTTTAATGAGGCTGAACTACTGTCATCGTGCTATAGAAATAGTTTATTGCTAGCCCAATCTGTTGATGTCAAGACCATCGCATTCCCGGCAATTAGCTGCGGTGTGTACGGTTATCCAATTGACAAGGCAACAACCATTGCGCTCGAAACGGTGATCAAATTTCTTAAAGAGCGTGATGAGTTTGATGAAATTACGTTCGTCTGCTTTGATCAGGAAATATTGGAAGTGTATCGAAAGATATTTAAAAAGTATCGCGTGTAATACCTTCAAACAAACGCAAAATAAAAAAGCCGCGCACCGCGCGGCTTTTGCGTTATACAAAAAGATTCTCTATTGGCTAATTTTTTCTCTTACAATCTTTTGAACTATTCTTTCAACAACGGTATTC
>JAQUOA010000118.1 GCA_028749215.1 Bacteroidota bacterium | reverse complement strand
TCTGTAGTTTCTATGAGGAATGACGAAAAATATTGAAGCTTCCCTAAGTGCAGTAAGACTTAATTTTTAGATTTAAGATTTTTCCATTTTATATTTATCTTATGCCTACATATCAATACAAATGTCAAAATTGCGGACACACGCTTGAAGAGTTGCAATCCATGAAAGAAGAACCATTGATGCTCTGCCCGAATTGTAAAAAGCCGAAACTGCAGCGAACTATCGGCACCGGCGGAAGAACGATCTTTAAAGGTTCAGGATTTTATCTGACTGACTACAAGAATGGAAATTCGGGGAAGAAAGACTCTCCAAAATCTGATTCCAAAAAATAGCCTTCGCTTAATAGTTTAAAATAAAAAAACCGCTGCGTGGCGGTTTTTTTATTTTACGGCAATTTTTATTCTCCGAAGAGCAATAGTTGCTTTTTCTGCGTCGCGTTTCGCGTCAAATGATATTCTAAATGTTCCCCCTCTTCCGTCTCGAATTTTGAGAAGCTCAATATCTTTGATATTAATCTTTGCCTTAAAAAGAGCGGTGGTTATCATAGACAGCATTCCCGGTTTATCGTCCACCGATACAACAATATCATACAACGGGTGAAGGAAACCCTTAGAGTTTTTCGGAATGGCATCGCGAAGACTTTTTGCATCTGCAAAGCGTCGGGAAAAATTTGATCGGGTTTTGGAAGATCGAAGATCGTTCCCGAACGTTGAAAGCCGTTGCGAAAATTCTTTAAGAACTGATCTAATTCCACCGGCATTGCTTGCGAGAATATCTTTCCACATTTCATACGGGCTGGAAGCAATACGCGTAATGTCGCGGAATCCTCCTGCCGCAAGCTGCAAAAAAGCAGGATTCTTTTTGTTCTTCTTTCCCGCCATCAACATCATCCCCACCGCAAGTAATTGCGGCAAATGGCTGATTGTTGCAGCAACTTCGTCGTGATCTTTTGCAGAAAGGAATAATACTCGCGCTCCGATGCCGTGAAGAAGTGTTGTCAGCGGTGCAATCTTTCTTTTATTTTTAGAATCGACGCACAAGACATACGTTGCATTTTGAAACATCAATGCATCGGCGTATTCAATTCCTTTGCCTTCAGACCCCGCCATGGGATGGCCGCCGACAAAAATTCCTTTTGAACGAAAGATTTTTTTTGCCGCGTTCGTAATTTCAACTTTCGTGCTTCCAACATCGGTAATAATGGCGCGGGGTTTAATATTCTTGGCAATCTCAGGAAGCAGTGAAAGGATGGTATAGACAGGTGTGCAAATGAAAATAATATCGGCATCACGAACTGCCGCGGGGACTGACACAGACCCAAAATCAATTGCTTCGCGTTGAAGTGCTGCATCAATACGCGCTTGACTGCCGACGCCTGTAATGACAGCGCGCGGATTGATTTGCTTTATGGCGAGTCCGAGCGATCCGCCGATAACACCAAGACCGATAATTGTGATTTTCATTAATTTTTTTTACAAAGCCGCTAAGACGCAAAAAAAAATTAAGAATAGTAATCTGCGACTTTGCGTCTTAGCGAGAGATTTCATTTAAATGCAACTACGCTACTTTCCGTCCGATTGCTTCTGCAATGAGACGAATCTGTTTCATCATCTCTTCAAACTGATTTGGAAACAGCGACTGTGCGCCGTCAGATTTTGCGTGGTCGGGATCGTTATGCACTTCAACAATAATAGCATCAGCGCCGGCAGCGACAGCGGCACGCGCCATTGGAATGACCTTATCACGAATACCTATGCCGTGTGACGGATCGGCAACAACCGGTAAATGACTTTTTGCGTGCACAACGGGAATGGCGCTGATGTCCATCGTGTTGCGTGTTGCGGTTTCAAAAGTGCGGATGCCTCGTTCGCACATCATGACATTTTTATTACCGCCGGATAAAATATACTCGGCAGACATCAGCCACTCTTCAAATGTTGCCGATAGTCCACGTTTCAGCATAACAGGTTTCGTTGATTTTCCCAGCTCACGCAAAAAATTATAATTCTGCATGTTTCGCGCACCAACTTGAATCACATCGGTATATTTTTCCATCAACTCAATCTGACTGATGTCCATTGCTTCGGTGATCATTTTCAAACCATTTTCGTCTGCCGCCCTTCGCATCAACTTTAAACCTTCTTCACCCAATCCTTGAAACGCATACGGCGAGGTTCGCGGTTTAAATGCACCCCCCCGCAATATCTTTGCACCGCTTTTTGCCACGCGCTGCGCAATTTCAAAAATCTGCTTTTCGTTTTCCACCGAGCACGGGCCGGCCATGACCACAATATCATCGCCGCCGATTTTTACACCGCCGACATCAACAATTGTTTTCTCGTTTCGGAATGAACGGCTTGCCAGTTTATACGGCTCGGTAATGCGATACACATGAGCAACACCTGACAGCAGCTCTATTTGGCGCATGTCAAAATCCGGTTTCACTCCGATCGCTCCGAGCACTGTTTGATTGACGCCGGTAGAGCGATGCACATCAAAGCCAAAGTCATGAAGCACTTTGATGATGTCTTCGATATTTTTTTCTGTAGCATTATGTTCGACAACGACGACCATTGTTATTTCCTTTTATTTAGAATACAGAATACTGAATTTTTTATTTCTACTTAACAAATAATCTTTCTGCCACAGATTGCACTGATTTTAACTTTTCAAACCTTATGCAGAATAATTTTTATACATCCCATCTGTGTAATCTGTGGCAACAATTTTACACGAAACGTCATGACAAGTAACTGTTTCAGAACTCTCGAAATAGTTACATTTATTAATATACAAATTGTTTATTTTGCCACATCATTAAATCACGAAAGGTTTTTGCCGGTTGTTTATCGTCCATCGCATTGCTTTTATCAGACATTCAGTATTCTGAATTCTGTCTTCTATTTATTCGTACCTGTCCAACTTAAAGCTTTCACCTAAATATAATTTTCTCGCTTCAGGATCGTTTGCCAGTTCTTCAGCACTTCCCGCTTTCAAAATTTTTCCTTCAAACAACAAGTACGAACGATCAGTAATAGAGAGCGTTTCGTGCACATTGTGGTCAGTAATTAAAACGCCGATTCCTCGGTAACGAAGCTGTTTCACAATTTGCATTATGTCTTCCACAGCAATCGGATCGATTCCGGCAAATGGTTCATCCAGCAGGATAAATTTCGGATCAGTTGCAAGGGCACGAGCAATCTCCGTTCGACGCCGTTCACCGCCCGAAAGCATGTAGCCTTTGTTTTTGGAAAGATGCTGCAAACCAAGTTCTTCCAAAAGTTTGTCGCACCGTTCATGCTGCTCCTTCATCGACAGCTTTGTCATTTCAAGAACGGCCAATACGTTGTCACGAACAGTCATCGTGCGGAAGATTGATGCTTCCTGAGTCAAGTATCCAACACCGGCACGCGCCCGTTTATACATTGGTAATTTTGTGATATTCTTATCGTCCAAAAATACATTGCCGCCATTCGGACTGATCATTCCCACGATCATATAAAATGTTGTAGATTTTCCCGCACCATTTGGCCCAAGCAGACCGACAATTTCTCCTTGCTCGACCGACACCGAAACATTGTTCACAACTGTCCGTTTCTTGTATTTTTTTACAAGCTGCTCTGCACGAAGAATCATTTTTCGTTTTTCTGCTGCAGAACCATCTTTCGCTATTAAAGTTTGTTCAGTCATAATCCAGATAATTTTGGAAACACCGTTTGTAACGACGGCCGATTACTATGTAATTGAAACCCATCGAGATTATATTTCATTTCATCTTTCTTCACAAGATTTTCGGGATAGAATGTCCCTTCAATACCTTTGGAAACCTGAATCGTATGTGGTTTACCATTGTTAAATTTCATTCGGATGAAATCACCGCTCGTTCTATTGACACCGTTCGGTGTCTTCTCATCAAAAAGAAAGTACAGACTGATAGCATTTCTTTCAACATAAGTTTCCTGGAGTTTGTTCTCCTTGAATTTCATGGTAATAGCTCGTCCTGTCAGTTGATTGTAGCGATTTTTGAACATGCTGTCGCTTTGTGAAAGAACAAACGCCCTGTTTTTAATTGAGGCGGTTTCCAGTTTATTGTTACGAAGCATCAAAAAAATTGAATCACCGGTCACTTGGTTTTCATCGTACCAAACTATCGGAGTCTGGAACATGTTCAGTTTATCATCCGCTCGAAAATACTTAACTACTCCGCTTCGTGCGGCGAGTCCGCCTCGCACCATAACAACACTGTCGGTAGCAATCAATCTTTTTGTTGAATCATCATACGATTCCATCACCAAACTTTTTACGGCAAGAGTATCAATCTCTCCCTTTTCGGTCGTATCAATTTGCATCAATCGGGGATGTTCTGTCATCTTGCTGTACCGCGTCGAATCAAAATGCTCAAGGTAATCCCCAAACATCCTCACATGATCGCTTTCGTTGACAATCTTGACATTCGAAATGGCAATCGATTTTCTTTCGTTTTCATAATACGTCAGCTGATCGCTGAATATTGTTGTGGTCGAATCAACAATGCGTACTTTGTTATGAAAAAATGCCTTCTTCGCCTCTGTGTAATACGTTCCATAATCTGCATACAACGTCACATTTGGTGTTTTTAACTTTACTGTCCCGTCGCAGTCGGCTTTATGCAGGTTCCCAAAATATCTTCCGTGTTTTGCCGTGAGTGTTACGGTATCTCGCACAACGCGCACATTGCCGATCAATTCTACTTCGTTACGATTGATAAATTGAGTTGCTTTATCGCACCACACCCGAACATTTCCCTGCTTAAACCGAACGTGTCCTTCAAGCTCTCGAACATCTTCACCGGTTGATAACCGGTTACCGGAAAAAATATCCGCGTTTTGCAGAATAATCTTATTCGATTCCTGACCTTTTCCATATGTCGATATTGCGAGCGTTACTGCAATCCAAACAAAGACATAGGTAAAAAAAATTTCCTTTGTTTCACGCACACTCACTTCGACTCCGCCGTTCCCGTAACTTTAAATATTTTGTAATTGCGAAGATTGTGGTCGGATTCAAAACCTGTTCCCTGCAGATTTTCTTTCGGCGAGGTGATCCGAACAAATTCAGGGGAGTGAATTAATTGCCGGGCATTATTCCAGAACATCTTTTCCGTCCTTACCACTGTTCCGCTGTCCGATTGTACAACAACATTGCTGGTTGCTTCAAGATTGTTTGTCGCCTCATCTACTTGGGCTTTATCCGATGTGAGCAGAGAAGAGTGTTTTCCATTCTCATCAAAAAAATCCACAACGATATTATTTTCCAAATAGGTCACGCGCGAATTATCAAACGTGTAGATATGTTTTGCCCTCACAACAGCTTTCACAATCCCCGAATCGGAAAAGGTGATCGTCGAATTCCAACTTTCCTGCGAAGGAAGCTGTGAGCTGGAAACACCGGTCAATACGGAAGGTTTTACTTTCTCTTCACATCCAAAAAAAATAAGAGCGGCGCATACGACTGCAAGTATTTCTCTCACGCTGCTGATTCTCCGCCTAATCCCGCTTTTACCAGATCATGCAAATGGACAAGGCCAACCAATTTTCGATCATCATCGATAATGACAATCTGCGTGATGCTAAATTTTTCCATTTCTTGAAGGACGGCTGAGGCAAGCATACCTTTGCGGATTGATTTCGGATTTTTTGTCATCACCTGTTCTGCGGTAAGCCCCGTAACATCGGTAGTCTTTTGCAGCAATCGCCGCAAATCTCCGTCGGTGATAATACCGGCAAGATCGCCGTTGTCATTCATCACGCACGTTGCACCAAGCCGTTTCGTAGAAATTTCAAGAATCGCATCTTTGAGACTTGCTTTCACGCCGACTTTGGGAATCTGGTTTCCAGTTATCGCCAGCTCTTCAATTCGCAGCAACAATCTCTTCCCAAGATTTCCTCCTGGATGAAACATTGCAAAATCATCCGCAGTAAAATTTTTCTTTTCAAGAAGTGTCACCGCCAACGCATCACCCATGGCAAGGGTTGCCGTCGTTGAAGCTGTCGGCGCTAGATCATGCGGGCACGCTTCTTCTTTTACAGAAATATCTAGCACCACATTAGATTGTTGTGCAAGATGAGAGTTGGTGTTGCCTACTAGTGAAATAACCGGGACATTGATTCGTTTAAACATGGGCAGCAGCTGACGAATTTCCTGCGTATCCCCGCTTTTAGAAATACAGATAACAACATCGTCGTTCCGCACCATGCCAAGATCACCATGCACAGCATCTGACGGATGCAAAAAAATCGACGGTGTCCCTGTGGAGTTCATCGTTGCAACAATTTTGCGCGCAATGAGTCCTGACTTTCCCATACCGGTAATAACAACGCGTCCCTTACATCGGAACAGAATATCAATTGCTTTTTGAAACTCGCCGTTGATTTTTGAGTCTAGTGCAGCAACAGCTTCCGTTTCAATGCGAATAACTTTTTTGCCAATTTGTATATCGGTCAATTGTGTGGCCATTACTATTTTTGAATTTTTCTTGTTGCGCTATCTATTGCAACTACTTGGGTAATTAATTTTTCTAATTGGTCAAGCGGAAGCTGGCTTGCCGCATCGCTTAATGCTTTTGCCGGATTTGGATGTGTTTCAACAAACAGTGCATCAATCCCAACTGCGGCACCAGCACGCGCCAGCGGAAAAATAAATTCAGGCTGCCCGCCGCTTTTCCCGTTTTCACCGCTTGGCAGTTGAACAGAGTGTGTTGCATCCAATACCACAGGATATCCAAACTTCCGCATCATCACCAATCCCCGCATATCAACAATAAGATTGTGGTACCCGAAGGTGGTTCCGCGTTCCGTGACTAAAATATTTTTATTTCCTGTGGATGCTACTTTTTCAATCGGATGCTGAATATCGTCCGGCGCCAAGAATTGTCCTTTTTTAATATTGACAACCTTCCCTGTCTTTCCAGCCGCAATAAGCAGATCAGTCTGACGACAGAGAAACGCAGGAATTTGAAGCACATCGACAACTTGTGCTGCCACGATTACTTCTTCTTCGGTATGAATATCTGTGAGAAGAGGAAATCCAAATTCTTTTTTAGCATCGGCTAAAATAGTCAGCGCTTCATCCATTCCAATACCGACAAAGCCTCCCATGCTCGTCCGATTGGCTTTTTTATAAGATGCTTTAAAGATAAGCGGAATGTTGTGTTTGGAACAGAGTGATTTTATTTTTTCAGCCGTATGGAAAATTATATCTCTGTTTTCCACAACGCACGGCCCGGCAATCAATACCAGCGGATTTCCATTACCAATTTTTATTTTATTAACGAAAACTTCATTCATAGAAGTAAGTTAACATTCTTTATCTGCTTTTGCAAAAACATCTTAAGGCCTCACAACAATGCATACATAGCCACTGCGCCGGCAAGAGAACATGCCCAATTCACCACGTCATTATTAATCCATCGGATACCGCGTGTTAATAGTGTCGGTTTCCCCTCGAAAAAATTTTTCTCTGTGATTTTCCCTTCCTCATTTTTATACTGTGCTTGTAGTGCTGCACCAAGAAAACTATCCACAAGAGAACCGATAACTCCTGCTATCACTATCTTGATCAAGATGCTCACGGATAATTTTTCAGCATCAAGTATGGATACGGAAAAAGTTACTAGCGATGCACCGATCATTCCTCCGATCAAACCCGCGATCGAAACTGCACCGCTTGTCCCGGGTTCTACAGAACGAAAAGTAAGAATTGACCGCGGATGTTGATTGATCAGCGTTCCAATTTCGGTTCCCCATGTATCTGCAGTGGCTGCGGCAATTGCGGCAATATAAATAAAAAATAATTTTTCTTGTTCGGGAAATATGTACCACAGCAACACAATGATGCCGGCAACTCCGCCATTTGCGGCAACTTGCCCTTCATCCCGTGTTTCGTTTTTTTCAAACATCAATTCAAATTTTTGCTTTTTTGATTTTCCAAACTTAGAAAGCACGCTCGACGCAATAAAGAAAACCAGTATTGGTATCGTCCATTGCCAGCCCCCTATGCCAAAAATGATTGATGCCAAAAGAAATGTTGCTATGCTTCCGCTTGCAGTAAGAAATTTCAGTGAAAATGAAACCGCAGCAATCATTCCGCAGAGAAACAAACCAAGCAGCATCTGATCCGGATCGTGATGCGGAAGAGGAATGAGAAAATAGTGAAGCATAAAAGCAGCGGTTAGCGGAACAGTAAGATTGTCAAATCCTTTGGACGATAGTGCTTCCCACGATGTGACAAACAACGCTGTTGCCATCCCAATACCAATTATTGAAGTTGGTATATTTTCCAATTTGAAATACCATATTGAACCTGCAATACAAATAAATGTTATCACAAACATTGTTACAGAACCTTCAAATGACTTTTTATCGCTTGTCAGATAAAAGTTGTGCGGACGATTCAGATTTTCTCCGACAATGGCAGCACCGGCATCACCCATTGCTAACACAAGTATTGAGATTGCTAATATCGC